>JACMOQ010000575.1 GCA_014377905.1 Acetobacteraceae bacterium
ATTGGCATTAATCGCGCCACGAATTTCAAAAACGGCAGCGCCAAGGGTGGTGAACCCGGTGATCCCAACGCCTAGCTGTAGAACAATGCCGGTGGAGGTGGCGTCCCCGTCGAACGTCATGCTGGCATGGGTGACGGTTGCAGTCTCGTTGCTATAGCCGTGATCGAGCTGAATAATGTCGTTGTCAACGGCCGCGACCATGGCCGCAGCGATCGAATGAAATAGCGAAGTTGGTCCGACGTGCAGCGTCGTCATGCGAGTCTCCTAGACGGAAAACGGCGAGGGACTCTCGCACGTCGACGGAACAAACGCTGCGGCGGGGGTTTTGGTTTCCGACTATCTGGGCCGACTACGATCCAGAGACCTTAATTGACGGTAGGGCGCTGCATGGGAGTACCTCAAACGGATGCATGTTAACCGCGGTGTTCAACGGCGAGGCGCAGAACCTTCATTGAAGCGGAGCACTTCTAGTCGATACACTGGCGGTTGGGCGCGAAGTTCTTTACGGCTGATCGATGTCTGGTCTTATCGGGAGAGATGGGCACAGTTCGCCGTACCGATCGACAATCCCAACTACGGTGGACACTGTGTTCTGTGTCCATCCGGGGAATAGCGTGGGACGGTCCGGAAACAAAAACGCCCGCCGAGGAGCCCGGCGGGCGAAAGGCGTTGCCCTGCAACGCTAGAAGTGGCGCACCCGGAAGGACTCGAACCTCCAACCCCCAGATTCGTAGTCTGGTGCTCTATCCAATTGAGCTACGGGTGCAACGCCGGCGGGGTGTAACGGAACTGACCCCGATCGGCAAGTGGCTATTCAGCTGGCAAGCTTGTCCAATTCGCGCAGCACAGCCTCGCCCATCACAGACGTGCCGACTTTGGCGCAGCCTGGGGCCATCACATCTTGGGTGCGAAGGCCGCTGGCGAGGACGTTGGTGCAGGCTTGTTCGATCAACTGGGCATCTTCGTGCATATCGAACGAATAACGCAGCAGCATGGCAAAGCTCAGCATCTGCGCCAATGGGTTCGCGAGGCCCATGCCGGCGATATCCGGCGCGCTACCGTGAATCGGCTCGTAGAGTGCGTGGCGGCGGCCGGAAGCATCGGGCGCACCGAGCGTGGCTGACGGCAGCATCCCGAGGCTGCCGGTCAGCATGGACGCCAGATCGGATAGGATGTCACCGAACAGATTGCCGGTCACAATCACATCGAACTGGCGCGGGTTGCGCACCAACTGCATGGCGCAGTTATCGGCATACATGTGGGATAGGGTGACGTCGGGGTATTCTGCCGCGCCCAAAGCCGCAACGGTTTCGCGCCATAACAAGCCCGATTCCATCACGTTGGCTTTTTCCACGCTGCACAGCTTGTTCTGCCGCTTGCGGGCAAGTTCGAAGGCAACGCGCGCAACGCGTTCAATCTCCGGGGTGGTATAAACCTCGGTATTGATGCCGCGCTTGGTGCCGTCGGGCAGGGTTTCGACCCCGCGCGGCTCGCCAAAATAAATTCCGCCAGTGCTTTCGCGCACGATCATCAGGTCTAGGCCGCGGATCACATCGGCCTTCAAGGTCGAGGCATCGACCAGCGGATCGAGCACTGTCGCCGGGCGCAGATTGGCGAACAGGCCGAGTTCCTTGCGAAGCGTTAGGATCGACAGTTCCGGACGCGCGTCAAACCCCAATTTGTCCCATTGCGGGCCGCCGACCGAGCCGAACAAAACGGCGTCGGCTTCCTTGGCGCGGGTGACAGTCGCGGGTGAAATCGGCATGCCGCGCGCTTCGATCGATGCGCCGCCGACCAAATCCTGCACGATGTCGAAACGGGCGCGGCTGGTGCGCTCCATCCAATCAATTACGCGCAAGGTTTCGTGCATCACCTCGGGGCCGATGCCGTCGCCGGGGAGAACGAGGAGCTTTTTATTGGCGGACATCTTGGGTCTCCTGTTTGTGTCGCGGGCAGCCCTCACCCCGGGCCCGGAGGGAGAGGGGGCAAATCAGCCGACTGAAATATCCGGCATCCAGGATTTTTCGGCGCGCTGGCGCGCTTCGTAGTCATCAATCGCCGGGGTGTGCTGCAAGGTTTGGCCGATATCGTCCAGTCCGTTGAGCAGCAGATGCTTGCGGAACGGATCGATCTCGAACTTGATCCGCTCGCCATTCGGCCGCACCACTTCCTGGGCCGCGAGGTCGACGGTGATGCGGGCGTTGCCGCCGAGTTTCGCGTCATCCATCAACTGGTCGCAAATCTCACGCGGCAGCTTGATCGGCAGGATGCCATTCTTGAAGGTGTTGGTGTGGAAAATGTCGGCGAAGTCCGGTGCGATGACGCAGCGAATGCCGAAATCCAACAGCGCCCAGGGGGCGTGTTCGCGCGATGACCCGCAGCCGAAATTCTCGTGCGCGATCAGGATTTCCGCATGGCGATAAGGTTCCTGGTTCAGCACAAAATCCGGGCGTTCAGCGCCTGTTTCATCGAAGCGCAACGTATCGAACAAATGCACGCCGAGGCCACTGCGCTTGATGGTTTTGAGGAACCGCGCCGGAATGATCTTGTCGGTGTCGACATTGGCCAGCGGCAAGGGGGCCGCAACCCCGGTCAGGGTGGTAAACGGTTGCATCAGTTCATCTCCCGCACATCAACCAGCCGGCCCGTAACCGCGGCAGCCGCGGCCATCGCCGGCGATACCAGATGGGTGCGCCCGCCCGGACCCTGCCGACCCTCGAAATTGCGGTTGGACGTGCTGGCGCTGCGCTGGCCAGGGGTGAGCTTGTCGGGGTTCATCCCGAGGCACATCGAACAGCCAGGTTCGCGCCATTCAAATCCGGCATCGAGCAGAATTTTATCAAGACCTTCGGATTCCGCCTGCGCCTTCACAAGGCCGGAGCCTGCCACGACCAATGCGCGAACGCCGGGTGCGACGTGGCGGCCCTTGGCGATGGCGGCGGCGGCGCGAATATCCTCGATCCGGCCATTGGTGCAGCTTCCGATAAACACGACATCGATCGGCAGGTCGGCAATCTTCTGGCCTGGCGTCAGCGCCATGTATTCGCACATGCGTTCCAACTGGGCGCGTTTGCCTTCGTCCGCCTCGGCCGCTGGGTTGGGGACCGTGCCGGTGATCGCAATCACCGCTTCGGGGTTGGTGCCCCAAGTCACCATCGGCGCCAAGGTCGTGGCATCAATTGCCAGATGCTTGTCGTACACCGCGCCTGGATCGGCCGGCAGCGTTTTCCAATAGTCGATGGCCCGGTCCAGAGCCTCGCCCTTCGGGGCGAACGGCTTGCCGCGCACATAATCGAAGGTGACATCATCGGGCGCGATCATGCCGGCGCGGGCACCGCCCTCAATCGACATGTTGCACACCGTCATCCGGCCCGCCATGTCGAGCGCGCGGATCGTATCGCCGGCATATTCAATCACATAGCCGGTGCCGCCCGCCGTGCCGATCTTACCGATAATCGCCAGCACGATATCCTTCGCGGTGCAGCCAACCGGCAACGCGCCGTTGACCTCGACCAGAAAGTTCTTCGCCGGGCGCTGCAACAAAGTCTGCGTCGCCATCACGTGCTCAACCTCGGAAGTCCCAATCCCGAACGCCAAAGCCCCCATCGCACCATGGGTCGAGGTATGACTGTCACCACACACAATCGTCATGCCCGGCAGCGATAAACCCTGCTCCGGACCGATGATGTGAACAATGCCCTGCCGTTCATCCAATAACGGAAAATACGGCATGCCGAATTCTGCAACGTTGGCCTCCAACGTTTCAACCTGCAACCGTGACTCCGGCTCGGCAATCGGCAACCGCCGATCCGATGTCGCCACGTTATGATCGACTACCGCAATGTGCGCGTCCGGGCGACGCAACTTGCGCCCGGCCATCCGCAACCCCTCAAACGCCTGCGGAGACGTCACCTCGTGAACCAAATGCCGGTCAATATAAAGCACACAGGTGCCGTCCGGCAGACGCTCCACCACATGCGCGTCCCAAACCTTGTCGAACAACGTGCGTGCCATGGCGGCGGCTCCTGGGATGTCGTGGGCTGAGGAAGGAAGCGCGGGGGCGTTGCCCCGAACCCCCACCAGGGCCCGAGCCCCTGGCCCTCACCCCCTAAGTAAGAAAGGGGCGAATTGAGAGGGGGGCCGAAGAGAGGTCGCAACCAACACCTTGGCCCCCCTGCCTTCCTTACTCGCCAGCAACTTCCTTGGTACCAACCGTCGGCACCACGTCGCGGGCACGCTCGGCAATACGCGCGGATTTGCCACGGCG
>JACMOQ010000576.1 GCA_014377905.1 Acetobacteraceae bacterium
CAACGCCTGCGGCAATGTCGGCGGATTGGGCATGCAGATGGACGGCGATATCGGCGTTGCGCCACGAGAAGCCGGATTGGTCGTAACCAATATCCTCGATTGCCATGCGGCAGAGATGGGCGAGATATTCGTGCGTCACGCTGCCCGGGCCACGGGTTTCCCCCGCCAGAACCACGCGATTGGTTGTCACCAGGGTTTCGCAGGCCACACGCGCATAGGGGTCGGCGGCCAGGAACGCATCCAACACGGTATCGCTCAGACGATCGGCAACCTTGTCGGGATGGCCTTCCGAGACAGATTCGGAAGTGAACAGATATTCGCCTTTGTCACGCATGATTTATCCTAGGCTGCTGGGTAAAAATCGCCGGCAGATCCGACTGAAAGCCAAAGCCGTCGCTGTTTGGCCTAAAGGGGAGGGGGGGTCAAGGCATCTCCAGCACATCCATCATGCTGTATAAACCAGGGCTCTGTCCGCGCGCCCACAACGCGGCGCGTATCGCGCCGGTGGCGAAGGCCCGGCGATCATAGGCGCGGTGGGTTAGCTCGATGTGCTCGGTGCCAGCGGCAAATATCAGCGTATGTTCGCCCACGACCTGGCCGCCGCGCAGTGCCGCAAAGCCGATTGCGCCGGTTTTGCGCGCACCAACATGGCCGTTCCGCCCGCTTTCCATCACATCCTCGAGCTTCACACCGCGCCCGCGTGCCACCGCCTGACCAAGCCCGATCGCGGTGCCCGATGGCGCATCGACTTTTTGCCGATGATGCATCTCGACAATTTCGGCGTCATAGCTGTCGGCTGGCAGGGCGGCCGCCATGCGCTCGGCTAGCGCAAGCGCGAGGTTAACGCCGGGGGAGAAGTTCGGCGCATAGACCACCGCCACTTTTTGAGCCGCGACCGCAACCGCTGCTTCATCCGACGCCGACAGCCCCGATGTGCCGAGCACCCAAGCGCAGCCCCCCGCCGCCACCGCTGCGGCATGCCCGATGACAGTGGATGCGTGGGTGAAATCGATCAAAACGTTGCAGGCCGCGGCCAAGGTCGGCGTATCGACAAAATGCGCGATGTCGGACTCCGGATTGTGGGTGCGCGACGTGCCGCCGACGAGCACACTTCCGGCTGCCAGGGTTTCCTCGGCGAGCAACTTGCCCATCCGACCGGAAACTCCGGCAATGCCGATGCGCGCGATCATGACCGGCCGCTAGTGTCGAAAAAATCCCGAACTTTGGAAAAAAAGCCTTCCGAGTCCGGACTGCCCTTCTTGTGTCCCACGGCTTCCTTCTCGAAATCCTCCAGCAATTCACGCTGCTTCTTGGTCAAATGCTGCGGGGTTTCGACGACCACTTGGATGAACATGTCACCGCGTTGATTGCTGCGGAGCACCGAAAATCCCTTGCCGCGCAACCGCAACTGTTCGCCAGTCTGGGTCCCGGCGGGGATTTTCACTCGCGACTTGGACCCATCAATCGAGGGTACATCGATATCCGCGCCCAACGCCGCCTGGCTCATCCGTAGCGGCACCCGGCAGAAGATGTTGTTGCCGTCACGCTGGAAGATCGCATGCGGGCGGATGGCAATGTGGACATAAAGATCGCCAGGCACGGCGCCGGGGCCGCCGGCCTCGCCCTCACCCGTCATGCGAATGCGGGTGCCGTCATCGACGCCGGCCGGGATGGCGACGTTGGGCGACCGTTCGCGTTGTACCGTTCCCGCGCCCCGGCAGATTTTGCACGGGTTGCGAATGGTGCGGCCAGAACCGCCGCAGGTCGGGCAGGTGCGTTCGACCAAGAAA
>JACMOQ010000577.1 GCA_014377905.1 Acetobacteraceae bacterium
CGAATGCGGGCACGCCAGCACCCGCTCGGCTGCCAAAATGATCGCGACATGCCGGCCCTGGAACCGCCGGATCCCATGGCTCAACCCCCACAACAACGCGTCCTCCCCGTTCGCGCCGAGGAGGACAATCCGATCCAACCCCATCTCGGCCATGGACCGGTTGAGCCCGTCGTGGTCATGCGGGTCGAGGGTGCGCAGCCTGGGTGACCAGTCGAGCTTATACAAATCAGCGCCTAATGTGGCGGGCGCTGCAATGGCGAGCGCAAGATGGGTGATCTGGTCGAGCACCACGTCCACTCCGGATCGATGCAGCCTGTCGCGGGCCCGAAAAAATCCGTCAGGGTCCGCGCTCGCATCAAGCAGCGAAAACTCGACCGCTAAACTAATCCGCGCATGGCGGCAGCGTTCAAGAAGGGCTGTGAAACCCGGCAATCCCAGTCCCGCGAGGCTGAGGTTAATGTGTAACCGGGGCCGGATCGCGGCATTGCTGGGGGCAAACGGGCCAGGGCGGCGCTCGGTGTTGAGCATGGAGTGCAGCAGCAGTTGATCTAGCGCACCGGTCAGATGACGGAGCAGAAACGGATCGCGGACTGGCGGGCGTGATCCAGGCAGTCCAGTGGCCGCGATGCCCGGACCGGCCATGTCGTACTCGGCAAAAAGCTGGCGGAAGCCCGACATTGTGCTGAGCGACACCATCACCCCAGTCTGGCGACGCAGCCGGTGGCCGTGGGGCGCGGCCTGGATTGCACGGCCGATAGCGTTCGCCGCGGCCGTCGGTCCAAAACCTTCATCCTCGGGCGAGCTTGCCGTCACGGTTTCCGCAAGCCTGGCCGCAGCATAAGCGGCAAGGTGGCTTTGTTCTGCTGGCAGTGTGAAAATCGAGGTCAGGCGTGTTGGATCAGGGGCATCGATTTGCATCAACCGGACCAGCATCGGTGGCAAAGCGCGCGGATCGAGCCTTGGGGACGAACCCATCATCGGATGGTCGTGCAGGATGCGACGCGGCGCCGTCCCCGCGCCCGGCACGCCAGGCAGGCATATCAACACCTGGTCGCCATTACGCAGCACAAAAACCTGCCCGTCATGGCGCTGGGCGGTATCCTGCAACAATGCCCGTGCCACCCGCCGGTGATGCGGACGTGGGGCAGGCGGTCGCAGCCGCGACAGATGCAGCACCACCGCAACCCGGCTGCTTGGGGTCCGGCCAAGCCGATCGACCGTGTCGACAAGCATGTGTTCGGACAGGCTGGGCGCGATCTGATTGCCGAGGTGCATTTTGTCCCAGACCCGATGTCAGATAGGATGTCAGATATGAAAGCTGCGATCATCGCGCAGAACCTGATACCTATCGCCGTATGATGACCGAACAGTTAGCGCCGGGCTGCTTGCCGGCCGGGCAGCGCGTGTATGCCATCGGCGATGTGCATGGCTGCAGCGACATGCTCGATGAACTCCATGCCCTGATCGCTGCCGACCTGCGGCGCCGGCCATGCGACGATGTGCGGCTGATCCATCTTGGTGACTATATCGACCGCGGGCCCGATAGCGCCGGGGTTATCGAACGGGTAATGCGGCGCCCGCTCGGCATTCCCACCATCAACCTGATGGGCAATCACGAGGAATTGTTTCTGTCCGCCTTCGATGGCGATCGTGGTGCGGTCGATGTCTGGACGCAGAATGGAGGGATCTCGACGCTCGCCAGCTGGGGGGTGCCGCCGCGGACCCGCCCGCGCGACTGGCCGAATTTCATCCCCGCCCACCAGGTGCGCCAGCTCCGCGAACTGGCCCTCCACCACGTAGTCGGCTCTTATTTGTTCGTCCACGCCGGCATTCGGCCCGGGGTTCCGCTGGCCGCGCAGACCGCGCATGATCTGCGCTGGATCCGCAAACCCTTCCTCGATCATGATGGCCCGCTCGACTATGTGGTGGTCCATGGCCACACGGTGGAACGTGCGCCGGTCGTGCGCCCCAACCGCATCGGCATCGATACCGGCGCGGTTTTGGGCGGACAATTGACCTGCGTCATGTTGCAGGATGACCGGATGGGGTTTCTGCAGGTTTAACTGCTTGTCATCGAACCGTCTTAAGTCTAGGCCGGCCTTATGCCCACCCTTAATCCCGTGTCCTCGGCCGAACTCACCGCCGCCGTCAAAAAACTCGGCCACGCCCGGGTTCTCGTCGTCGGCGACGCCATGCTCGACCGCTATATCTTTGGCCGCATTACCCGGATCAGCCCGGAGGCGCCGGTGCCGGTGATGGTGGTCGAAAAAGAACTGGCCGAGCCAGGCGGCGCCGGCAACGTTGTCCATAATTTGATTGGCCTGGGCGCCGCCTGCGCCTTCGTTTCGGTGATCGGTGACGATCGCGCCGGCACCGAGCTTACCGGCCTGATCGGCGGGCAATCCGGCGTCGAGCCTTGGCTGCTGGTGCAAGGCGGCCGGCAGACCACGGTCAAAACCCGGTTTGTCGCCGAAAGTGCCCGCCGTGGCGGACAGCATTTGTTGCGGGCTGACCGCGAGGACACCCGGCCCATCCACCCCAAACTCGCCGAGCGGCTGCTGCGTGTCACCAACGGCGCGATCGCTGCAACCTCGGTGCTGGTGCTGTCCGACTACCGCAAGGGCGTGCTCGCGGGCGACATCCCCGCCCAGTTGATTGCTACCGCCCAGGCCGCCGGCCGCCGCGTGGTGATCGATCTGCGATCGGACGACTGGGCCCGCTTCGCCGGGGCTGATGTGCTGGTGCCCCATGCCCATAACCTGCTCGGCGAAGACATCGTCGGCACCGATGCCCAGATCGCCGAGGCCGGGCAAGCCCTGCGCCGGACCTATGGTTTCGGCGCGC
>JACMOQ010000578.1 GCA_014377905.1 Acetobacteraceae bacterium
AATGAAGGTCATTATCGCGACAAGCCATGGTGAGCGGGCCCACGCGTTGCGCGCGGTGCGATCGGGCGCCTATGATTTCTGCGAAAAGCCAGCCGATATTGAAATGCTGCGCAGCATCGTCGCCCGCGCCCAGCGTCTGCATGCGCTCGAGGAGGAAAACCGCGCGCTCGCGGCCGCCCCCACCGCCTCGCCGATCAAGCGGATTATTACCGCCGCTGAGTCCATGCTGAAAGTCTGTCGCACCATCGAGCGGCTGGCGCCGACCAATGTCAGCGTGATGCTGCTTGGCGATAGCGGCACCGGCAAGGAGGCGCTGGCCCATGCGCTGCACGATATGGGACCGCGCGCGAAATTCCCGTTCGTGGCGATCAATTGCGGTGCAATCCCGGAGAATCTCCTGGAAAGCGAATTATTCGGCCACGAACGTGGAGCATTCACCGGGGCGGTCAAGCAAACCATCGGCAAGATCGAGGCTGCCAATAAAGGCACGTTGTTTCTCGATGAAATTGGCGATTTACCGTATCAGTTGCAGGTCAAGCTGCTGCGCTTCCTGCAAGAGCAGGTGATCGAACGGGTGGGCGGGCGGCAAACCATTCCGGTTGATGTCAGGGTCGTGTCGGCGACCAACATGAACCTCGATGACCAGGTCAGCACCGGCAAGTTCCGCAATGATCTGCTGTATCGGCTCAACTCGGTGAGCGTCCGCATCCCGCCTTTGCGCGACCGGCCGGGCGATGTGATGCTGCTCGCACGATTTTTCCTGGGTCGCTATAATAAGGAATTCGGCCGCAGCCTGCGTGGTTTTACCGAAACCGCGGTTGCAGCGATTGAGGCGCATAGCTGGCCGGGCAATGTGCGCGAACTGGAAAACCGGTTGAAGCGGGCCGCGGTGATGGCTGATGGGCGCATGATCGATGCGGTTGACCTTGAGCTCGCCAGTGACACCGGCGCGCTGGAGGATCTCGACCTGCGTGCCGCCAGATCGCGTGCCGAACGGGTTGTGGTGACCAAGGCGCTCGATCGGAGCGGCGGTCGCTACGCGGTTGCAGCCAAATTGCTTGGCGTCAGCCGGCCAACCCTTTATGCGTTGCTGGAATCCCATGGCATGACCCTAGACATGTCCGTGCCCGCCGCGAGTGCCGACGCTGAGCCGAGCGAAAAATAGCTCGGCGATGTTCCCTGTGTCCCAACAAGATGGACTAACGATCAGATGAAGAAGCTGCTCATTCTCGTAATGGTCCTTATGGTGCTTGGCGCTGGTTCTGGCGCGGCCTGGTGGAAGTTCGTCCATAGATCGGACAATTTCGCCACCGCGCGCGCGCTGATTGAAAAGGGTGACTTGCGGGCCGCCCAGATCGACCTGCGCAACGCGGTGCGTGACGATCCCACCAACGCCGAAGCGCATTTCCGGCTTGGCGTGGTTCAGATGCGGCTCGGCGATCCGGTGGCGGCCGAAAAGGAACTCCGCCTCGCGCGGGATAATGGCTTTGACCCGCGCGCCGTCACCCCATTGCTGGCGCAGACCTACATGGCGCAGGGCAAATTCAAGGAGTTGCTGCGCGACTTCGCGGCCTCCGGCCAGCCGCCTGAAATTGCGGTGGCTATTCTGGTGACCCGTGGCCTTGCCATGATGCAGATGGATAACATCGACGGCGCGGCAAGCGCTTTCGCCGAAGCCGAACGCCTTGGCCCGCAGTCGGTTGATCCGCCATTGGCCGCCGCGCGAGTGTTGATCGCCAAGCGCGACTATGCTGGTGCGGAAGCCAAGGTTGATCGGGCGCTGACGATTAACGGCAAAGCGCCCGATGCGCTGGTGCTGAAGGCGCAGCTTTCCAACCTCAAAGGCGATCGGCCGAAGGCGCTGACAGCCCTTGATGCAGCGATCGAGGTTGCACCGAACTCGTCCTCGGCGCGGCTTGAGCGCGCCAATATCCTGGTTGCCACCGGGCAGGATGTTAAGGCGAAAGCCGACGTGGATTTCGTTTTGAACAATGAGCCACGCAGTGCGGGCGCGGTTTACCTGCAAGCCGTGCTGGCCGCGCGTGCGAAGGACTTCCCGGCCGCCGATGCGGCATTGACCAAGATTACCGGCGTGATGTCGCGCTTTCCGCGTGGATATTATTTCCAGGCGATTGTGAAGTTCAACCTGGGCCAAGCCGAGCAAGCGGTCGAAGCTGCCGGCAAATACGTGGCGCGCAATCCTGGCGATCCGGATGGCATCAAGTTGATGGCGCGTATCGATCTGGCGGTGCAACGTCCTGAACACGCAATCCAGATGCTGGAAGCACCGGCCGATGCAGGAACTGCCGATGCCGATATGCTTGACCTGCTCGGCCGGGCCTACGCCCAAAGCGGCCGCAGCCAGCAGGCGCTGACGACCCTCCAGAAAGCCGCCGCGATGGCGCCTGATAACGCGGACATCCTCAACCGTCTGGCCTCGGCCCGGCTCGGGCTTGGGGATGCGGCCGGGGCTGCCAAAGACCTGGAACATTCGCTCGAACTGGCGCCCAAGCAGGCATCGACGGGTGAAGCGTTGGTGGTGGCGTCGCTCGCGGATGGGGATGTTGATAAGGCCGCAGCAGCGCTCACCAAACTTGATCAGTCCAAGGTCAATGCCGAGGTGTTCGGTATTCTGACCGGGATGGTCCGCATGGCCCAGCTTGATGTCGATGCCGCGGTTACCGCGTTCCGATCGGTCCTGAAGGAGCGCCCGGATTCGGTTCCGGCCCGGTTGAACCTTGCCAAAATCGCCATGTTGCGCAACCAGATTCCCGATGCTGAACGGCTTTTGAGCGAAATCCTGAGCCAACTTCCGGCCAACGAGCAGGCCTTGTCGGCGCTGGTGGGATTATATGTGCTGGATGGCAGATTGCCACGCGCGGTCGTCGCATTGCAGGCCGCGCGCGCGGCGGCGCCGACCAATATCGGGGTGACGCTTGGGCTGATCGATCTTCATATCCGCCTGCGCGACGGGGACAAGGCCCTGGCGATCATTGACGAAGCGATGAAAGGCCAGGCGCAAAACCAGGCATTGGTCGCCGCCAAAGTCCGGGCGCTGGTAAGTCTTGGCAAGAATGCGGATGCCGAAACCGAATTGCGCAATGTGCTCAAGACCGACCCAACCAATGAAGCGGCACGCCGGACGCTGGCGGACTTGTTGGGGACGCAGAAAATGTTTGACCCAAGCCGGGCGACGTTGCGGGACGGCTTGGCGCTCGTGCCGGGCAGTCCGCGCATGATCGAGGCGCTGATTGCGCTGGAACTGGTAGCGACCGGCCCCGACCGGACCCTGCAACTGCTCGACGAACTTTCCCGCGACACACGGAACCGTCCTGCGCTGCGGGCAATGAAGGGCAACGTGCTGATGACGGCGAACAAGTTTGCCGACGCCGCAGCCGCGTATGCGGCAGAGTATAAGATTGAACCGTCGGGCGATCTTGCAGCCCGCACCGCCCAGGCATGGGGCCTGGCTGGCAAGCCGGATCTCGGGCGGCCGACCCTTGTTGAATGGCTGGCGACGCACCCCGATGACATGGCGCCGCTTCAGGTGCTGATCACGATGGATATTGGCGCGAAGAAATATGACGATGCTGAGCGGTCCCTCAAGAAAGTGCTTGATATTCAGCCGAACAATGTCCCGGCCTTGAATAACCTGGCATGGATTTATCAGCAGAAGGGCGACACCATGGCCCAGACCTTGGCACACAAAGCCTATCTGCTGAGCCCGACCCCACAGGTTGCCGATACTTTGGGGTGGATTTTGGTCTCCCAGGGCAAGCCCGACGTGGCGTTGATGCTGCTGCGCCAGGCAAGCACGCAGCTCGCAACCGATGGCACCGTGCAGTTCCACTATGCCTTCGCGCTCAACGCGGTGGGCAAGAAGGACGAAGCGGTCTCGGTGCTGCGTCCGATCGTGCTCGGCAAGGCCGAGTTCGATGAAAAACCGGCGGCCAAGCGGATGTTCGACGAATTATCCGTGCCGAAATAGACCGCCCTGCCGATCGGCTGCCGCCAATGCGGGTGCTGACCTTCAGCACGCTGTTCCCCAACCATGAACGCCCAAATTTTGGGGTGTTTGTGGAGAACCGGCTGCGCCATCTGGTCGCGACCGGGGGGATCGAGAGCACGGTCTTGGCACCGGTCGCCTATTTCCCATCGCGGTCCGAGCGCTTCGGCGTTTGGGCACAGCAGGCACGTGTCGCCCGGCGGGAAACCCGGCATGGGCTGGTGGTGCATCATCCGCGCTGGCTGGCGATCCCGAAAATCGGCACCTCGGTTTCCCCGCTGACACTGTATTGGGCGAGCCTGCGCGCCTTGCGCAAACTGGTCGCCGGCGGGCTGCGTTTTGACCTGATCGACGCGCATTATCTTTACCCCGATGGTGTGGCGGCGGTTTGGCTGGGGCGCGCGTTCAACTGTCCGGTGGTGATCACCGCGCGCGGGTCCGACGTTACCGAGTTTCCCGACCTCGCCATTCCGCGCCGCTACATCGCGGGCGCGATTGCTGGAGCCGACGCGTTGATTTCAGTCAGTGGCGGGTTGCGCGATCGGCTGATCGAACTTGGTGCGCCGCCGGAAAAAGTGACCGTGCTGCGCAACGGCATCGATACTGACCTGTTCCATCCGGTCGATCGCCCGGCCGCGCGCGCCGCGTTGGGATTGACCCGACCGACATTGATCTCGGTCGGTGGCCTGATCCCGCGCAAGCGCAACCACCTCACCATCGATGCAATGCGGCTGCTCGATAATGTGGATCTGATCATTGTCGGCGAGGGACCTCAACACGGCGCGTTGCAGGGGCAGATCGATCGCCTCGGCCTTGGTGACCGGGTCCGATTGCTTGGCCCGCGTCCGCATGGCGAGTTGGCGTTATATTATGGCGCGGCGGATGCGATGGTGCTGGCATCGTCGCGGGAGGGGTGGGCCAATGTGCTACTCGAAGCGATGGCCTGCGGGACGCCTGTGGTGGCCAGCCGCATTCCTGGCAACCCCGAAGTGGTTCGCGCGGCGGAGGCCGGATTGATTGTGGACGATAACACTGCGGAGGGCATTGCCGCGTCGGTGCGCGCCCTGTTCGCCAATCCGCCGGACCGCGCCGCAACCCGCGCCTATGCGGAGAAATTCGGCTGGGCGGAAACCAGTGCCGGGCAACTGGCCCTGTTTCGTCGCCTGCTGGGCCACACATGACCATCCTCAATCTGGTCAAGCTGTGTGTTGGTGTCAGCGATGTTGCCCATCTGCACGCCCTGCAGGCGGCGCGGGCGGCTGCCGGGCACATTCTATGCCATCGGACCCGCAATTTTCCCCGCCGCGCCAATGAATTGCGCGACGGTGGCTCGCTCTATTGGGTGATCGCGGGGGCGATTGTGGTGCGCCAGCCGATCACCGATATTGTCGAGGATGTGCGGGCGGATGGCGTGCGCTGTGCGGCCATCCTGCTTGCGCCTGATCTATTCGCGGTCGCGGGGCGTCCGATGAAGGCGTTTCAGGGCTGGCGTTATCTGACTGGCGATGATGCGCCGGCTGATCTGATCGACGGCGCCGAAGCCGTGGGGGAGGCAGGCTTGCCGGACGCGATGCGGCGCGAACTGCGTAAACTGGGATTGCTGTAATGACTGACATTGTGACCGTTACGCTGAACCCGGCGCTTGATATTGCCTGCGATTCCGGCGCCGTGGTGCCGCTGCACAAGCTTCGCACCCGCAATACCACGCTCGACCCTGGCGGCGGCGGGATCAACGTTGCCCGCGTGGTTACCGCGCTGGGCGGCGCGGCCTGCGCGGTAATCCTCGCCGGTGGTCCGATCGGGGCGCAATTGGTCGCGCTTGCGGCGGCCCAGATCGGTGCCGTCCCCGCCATCCCGACTGCCGGCACGACCCGGATCAGCATGACGGTGCATGACCAGTCCAAGGGCGAGGAATACCGCTTTGTCGCCGATGGACCGGCAGTCACGCTCGACGAATTTGCCGCGTGCCGGGCCGCTATCGGCCGCGAGCCTGCCCCCTGGCTGGTCGCCAGCGGCAGCCTGCCACCCGGTTTGCCGCTTGACGCCTATGCGATTCTTGCCCGCGATGCCGCCGCGCGCGGGCAGTTCTTTGTGCTCGACACATCGGGCCTGGCGCTGAAAGCGGCGATCGGGTCCGGCTTGGCGCTGATCAAACCGAGCCTGGGTGAGTTCGAGGCCCTGGTTGGCCAAACCCTGCCCGACGCTGCCAGCCAGAACGCGGCAGCTTTGGCAATGGTCCGCGATGGTGGCGCCACCCGGATTGCGGTCAGCTTGGGCGGGGATGGTGCACTGCTGGCAACAGCTGAGGGGGTATGGCGCAGTGCCGCCTTGCCGGTAAAGGCAGTCGGCGCGGTTGGGGCCGGTGACAGTTTCGTCGCCGCCATGGTGTTGGCTTTATCCCGAGGCGCCTCGCCGCAAGAAGCCCTTGCCTGGGGCATGGCGGCCGGTGCCGCGGCGGTATCGGCAACCGGGACCGCGCATCCGCCGCGCGCCTTGGTTGAGCAATTGTTTGTTCAGGCTATGACTCAAGTTACCCAGGATCGCTCCTGACGCACTTCCCATGCGGATGAAATCGCGCTAAGCACCGCGCGATGGACTCGTAGCTCAGCTGGATAGAGCGCTGCCCTCCGAAGGCAGAGGTCGTACGTTCGAATCGTATCGGGTCCGCCATTTATTTCGCGCAGTATTGCGCCCGGAAATCCAGGAGACGCCAAGATGGTTGTGCGCGCAGGTCGCGAGTTTTTGGCGATTCCCGGGCCCACCACCATCCCCGACGAAGTGCTGCGCGCCATGCACCGTCCGGCGACCGATATCTACTCGCCGGCGATGGTCGGCATGACCCTGAAATTGCAGGCCGATATCAGCCAGCTTTTCGGCTCGTCCGGCCAAACCTATATCTATATCGCCAACGGCCATGGCGCCTGGGAAGCAGCGATCAGCAACGTGTTGTCGCGCAGCGACAAGGTGTTGGTGTTGGAAAGCGGCCTGTTTGCCGCCGGCTGGGGCCGGGCGGCCGCTGCCATGGGCTGCGATGTTGAAATCCTGCCTGGCACCTGGCAGCGCGCGGTGCGCCCGGCCGATGTCGAGGCCAGGCTGCGCGCCGATACTGGGCATACCATCAAGGCGATTATGGTGGTTCAGGTCGATACTGCCGCCG
>JACMOQ010000579.1 GCA_014377905.1 Acetobacteraceae bacterium
CCGATGGGGATGGAAACCCTGGTGCATTTCTTCATTGATGGCGTGGCAGTGATTGCGCGCGTTGATCCCAATACGGCGGGCCCACCGCGGCAGACTTTGGGGCTAGCGGCTGGTATGAATAATATGCATCTGATTGAGGATTCTAGCGGGAAGGTAGTATAAACAAGCAGTTCTTCTTGTAACTTTGTTGCCGTTGGCTTGGGTCCCGCCGCAGCCCCACGCCAACGGCAACAAAGTATTGAAG
Organism: Acetobacteraceae bacterium; assembly: GCA_014377905.1. Lineage (GTDB taxonomy): Bacteria > Pseudomonadota > Alphaproteobacteria > Acetobacterales > Acetobacteraceae > CAITOL01. The sequence goes on from JACMOQ010000579.1 coordinate 245, forward strand.
TTTTTTTGCTTCTTTGTTTTCAAACAAAGAAGACGTTACCTAACTTTTTCTTGTGGTGCCAAATGGCCGACCTCCCCACCCACATCATCCCGGTCGAAACCCTGCGCCGTTTCGTCGGCGATATATTCACCAAAGCTGGCACCGCCCGTGATGAAGGCGAACGCATCGCCCATCATCTGGTGTCCGCCAACCTCACCGGGCATGACAGCCACGGCGTCATCCGGGTGCCACGGTATGTGCAGAACCTCGCCGATGGCGATGTGCTGGCCGGCCAGGTGATTTCGGTGGTGAGCGAAGGGCCGACCCATGCGGTGCTCGACGGAAATCTCGGGTTTGGCCAGACCATCGGGCCGCTCGCGGTCGATTACGGGGTTGCCAAGGCGCGATCGGAAGGCATGGCGGTGGTTGCGTTGCGCAATGCCGGCCATATCGGGCGGATTGGCGATTGGGGTGAACGGGCGGCAAAATCGGGACTGATTTCGCTCCATTTCGTTAATGTCGCCGGCGGTGAACTGGTGGCGCCATTCGGGGGTGTCGATCGGCGGTTTTCGACCAATCCGATCTGCATTTGCATTCCGATGGAGCCAGGCAAGCCGCCGCTATTGCTGGATTTCGCAACATCGGTGGTGGCCGAGGGCAAGGTGCTGGTGGCATCTAATGGCGGAAAGCCGCTGCCGGAAGGCGCGCTGATTTCACCTGACGGAAAACTTTCCACTGACCCGGCTACCTTATATGGCCCGCTTATCCCCGGTGGCACGCGTGCGGCCGGCAATGGGCCAGGGGCAATCCGCGCGTTTGGCGACCACAAGGGATCGGGCCTTGCGTTCATGTGCGAAATCCTCGCCGGCGTGCTGACCGGGGGCGCCACATCCGGCCCAGTGCCGACCGACGGGCGCCGCAGGATCACCAACGGCATGCTGTCAATCTATCTCGACCCGGATCATTTCGGCAGCCAGAATTTTGTATCCGAGGCACGCGCCTATGCCGATTACGTCAAGGCATCACGCGTGGCGGAAGGCTTCGATGAAGTGCTGGTGCCGGGCGAGATGGAAGCCCGCACCCGCGCCGACCGGCTGAAGAACGGGGTGCCACTGCAACTCGACACCTGGCGCAGCATTGTCGCCACCGCCCAAGGCCTGGGCGTGAGCATGAGCCTGGGCCAAGCGGCGCCGAATTAGATGCAGTGGGGAATAGCGGTTCCGACCGATGCCACGTCGTGGAAAATCGTCGCGCGCGCCGAGGAACTCGGCTTTGCCAGTGCGTGGTTCTACGACACCCAGATGTTGAGCGCGGATTGCTTCGTCGCTATGGGCGCAGCGGCGATGAAAACCAGCCGCATCCGGCTCGGCACCGGGGTTTTGATCCCGTCGAACCGGATTGCAGCCGTTACCGCCAACGCGTTTGCATCGCTGAACAAACTTGCCCCCGGCCGGATTGATTTCGGCGTTGGCACTGGCTTTACCGGTCGGCGCGCGATGGGGCTTGGTGCCATCAAGATGTCTGACATGGAGGAATATATCCGCGTCGTGCAGGGCTTGTTGCATAACGAGACGGTGGAAACCGAAATCGAGGGCAAGACCCGAAAAATCCGTTTCCTCAATCCTGAACTTGGCCTGATCAATACCAAGGATGAGGTGCCGCTGTTCATTTCCGCCTATGGCCCGCGCGGCATGGACCTCACCGCCAAACTCGGCGCGGGATGGATGGCGTTTGTCACCGACCCAACCGGGGGCGCACATTGGTTGGCCGATATGCGGGCGCGCTGGGAAAAAGCCGGGCGGGCCGCATCGGACCTTTCCGCAGTGGCCTTCGCACTAGGCTGCGTCCTCGAGGATGGCGAAGCGTATGACAGCGACCGCGCCATCGCCCAGGCCGGGCCGCGCGCCGCGGTAATGCTGCACCGCCTGGCGGACGAAGCGCTGATGGGCCTGCCGAATTCAACCCCGCCATCATCGGCACTCGCCGGTACTATCGCCGGCTATGTTGAGCTCGCACGCGGCTTCGAGCCCAAGGACGCGCCGTATCTCGAAAATCACCGCGGCCATCTGATGTTCGTCAAGCCCGAAGAACGCAAGTTCATCACTGCCGACCTGATCCGCCACGCGAGCTTCACCGGCACCGAGCGGGAGTTGAAATCCCGACTCGAAGCTTTGCGCGCGGCCGGTTACACCGAATTCGCCATCCAGATCGTGCCCGGCCAGGAAGCGGCGCTTGAGGATTGGGCGCGGATCAAACGGGCGATGGGATGACAACGGGATGAAACCTCGGCCACGTAGGTAAAACCCGCCGAAGCCGGCTTGCGAGACGCCTGATGCGGTGCAATGATATTATTGGTCTTCGACGTCGCACACGATCTGGCGGTCGCTTCGCAGTTGCCCCCCAGAATATGCGCCGCCGAGCAGCGGAGGGCGAGCATTGCCGGACGGTGGTCAATTAGCAGGAAGCTTCGCGTCGGCGGGTCGCAATTTCCCCGCTTTGGTTTTGAACGCCGATTTTCGGCCGTTGTCTTATTTTCCGCTGTCGATCTGGTCCTGGCAGGACACGGTGAAGGCAGTGTTTCTGGACCGGGTCAGCGTGCTGAATGAGTACGATCAAATGGTGCATTCGCCTAGCATAACCATGCGGCTGCCAAGTGTGATCGCGCTGAAGGATTACATCCCCACCGCCCGCAAGCCGGCCTTCACCCGCTTCAACGTGTTCCTGCGCGATGCTTTTGCCTGCCAATATTGCCATGAACGCCACCCCGCCCCGGAACTGACCTTCGATCACGTCATCCCACGCTGTCGCGGCGGGCGGACGACCTGGGAAAACGTTGTCACCGCCTGCGGCACCTGCAATCTGCTGAAAGGCAGCCGCCTGCCGCGCGAATGCCGGATGTTTCCGCGCAGCCCCCCCAAGCAGCCGACGACCTGGGAATTGCAGGATAATGGCCGCGCGTTTCCACCGAATTATCTCCACGAAAGTTGGCGCGACTACCTCTATTGGGACAGCGAACTGGAAAGCTGATGGCTACCACAAGGCGCAAACTGCTGATTTCGGGAGCCGCCTTGATGAACGTCGCCGCTACTGACCCACCGGCCGCAAGCTGGCTCGCCGCCTGGGATGGCCACGGCTTTCACCGCACCGCGACCGACGGCGATCAACGCGGTGCCGACTGGCTGGCCGCCGAGGCCCGCGCGCTCGGTGCCAAGGTCGAGATCGAGAGCTTCACCCTCAGCCGGATCGACCCGATTGCCGCCTTTGTCGAAGTCGATGGAATGACATTTACTGGTGAAATGCTGTTTGACGCCCCCGATACGGCGCCGATCGGGGTGTCGGCACTGGTGAGCGCCGATGGCGGCCCCGGTCTGATCTCACTCCACGCCTATGCACCCTTCGTGGTGTATGCGCCCGATTTCATCGCCGCCCGCCGCGCAAGCGTTGCCCATGCGGCCATCATCGTTACAACAGGCGACACACCAGGCCTCGCGCTGCTCAATGCCGAAGCCTTCAATACCCCGTTCGGCCCGCCCACGGTGCAAGTCCCGTCCGACACTCGCGACACCCTGTTTGCCGCAGCCCAGCGCGGCGCGGCATTTCGGGTAATGGTGCAAAGCCGGCGCACCCCGGCGGAGGCGAAAAACATCGTCGTCACCATCCCCGGGCATGACCGTGCACGCCCGCCAGTCGTCGTCATGACGCCACGCAGTTCGTGGTTTCAATCGACCTCCGAGCGCGGCGGCGGGCTGGTGTGCTGGCTTGAGGCGCTCCGTGCGGTCCTCGCCGCGCCGCCGGCTTGCGATGTGATCTTCACCGCCAATTCCGGACACGAACTCGGCCATATCGGGCTCGATGCGTTCATGGCGCGGCGATCGAGCTGGGAAAAATCTGCCAGATGGGTGCATTTTGGCGCCAATATCGGCGCTGCCGGCGGCAGGCTGTCAGTTGTGTCCGGACATGCCGATATGGCCGATGCGATGACCAAGGCATTGGCGCATGCGGGGCGGCCAGCGGATCAGACCACCACCAACCAAATTCCGTTCGGCGAGTCGCGGGATATCCACCGCGCCGGCGGTCGCTACGTGACGTTGGTTGGTGGCAACAAACTATTCCATTTGCCGCAGGACCGTTTCCCCGGCGCTGTCGACATCGACGCGATCACCCGGATCGCCGCCGGTGCCGCACAGATGGTGTTGGCTTTGACCCGTTAAAAATTGTTCGATTTTATTGCCCTGGACCGCCGCGGCTAAGACGTCGGCCGACCGAACCCGAGGAAGCCGGCTTGCGGTGCCGGCGTGCCAGGATTGCTGACGAACGGCTTGGCGACCACCGGTGCAGCCGGCTTTGGTGCAGCGACCACAATCGGCTTTGCAACAGGTGCAGGCTTGCTGGCAATTACCGCCGTACTTGCCGGAGTCCGCCCAGCCGGACGGCCGACCGCGCCGCGCATAGACAGCAACAGGAAGGTGATTTCGTTCCGCGCCAGATCGATCGACACCTCGGTTGCGGTCTGGCCGAGGATATTGGGGGATTCCAACTCCGCCCCGCGCGCCAACGCCTCACGGACAGCGGCAATATCGCCACGATTGACCCCGTCGAACAGCGCCTCATTCGGCTTCATCTCGGATGGCGGCCGATCCAGCGGCGCCGGATCGATGCTGTCGACATGCGATCCGGGTAGCGCCTTCGGCACCGACACCTGCTTCTTTTTCTTCGCAGCAGCCGCAGACGCGGCAGCCCCTGCAGCGTCTTCGTCATCGCGCGACTGCGCCGATGCGGACGCCAGCGGCGCTGCCAACAGAACCAAGGTAAGAATTGCGGCGACAGCGCGCGCGCTTGCAGTGTGAATGAACATAGCCTGATCTTACCCTAAATCCTGTTCAACCACCAGAACCCCGCATTAAGATAGGTGGCATAGCCCGTCCACAGAAAATACGGCAGCAACAGCCAGGCGGCGGTGCGGTCAATCGGGGCGAAGGCCCGCACGGTGAACACGATCAGCACCAGCATCGGCACGATTACCATCATCCCGAGGCCAGGACTGTGCAGCCCGAAAAATGCCGGGGTCCAGGCGGCGTTGACCAGCAATTGCCAGCCCCAAAGCTGCAAGGCATGGCGTTGGCCAAGCGCTCCCGCATGCCGCCACACCCGCCAGGCGGCAAGGCCCATGGCGATATAAAGTGTGGTCCAAACCGGGGCGAACACCCAGTTGGGCGGCTTTCCGAACGGGGCGATCAGGCTTGGGTACCAGTCGCGTACGGCGGCGGCCGTCAGCGAGCCACTCGCCGCACCGACCAGCAGCGGCAAACCGATGAAACCTATCAGCGCCAAGATCGCATGGCGGCGGGAATTGGGGGGGAGCGTTTGGAAATCAGCCTCCTGTCGACGAATTCGTTACCGGCCTTCCTGACGCCACGCAAGCAACGCCAGTCCAAGGATCAAGGGCAGTGCCAGCCAAGCCGGCAACAAAGGCAATGTGGCAATCCCTGACACGATATAGTCATGCCGGCGCTGCAATCCAATCCACGCGCTGCCCGATGCTTCCCGCCCAGGTTCGGTGCGCCGTAACGCCGGCGCGCCATCGGGATCGAGCCAATGCACGCTGCCACCGCTCGCGCGGGCCATGGGCGCGAGCAAGGTCGCTGTCGCCCGCAAGTCGGCGATCTCCGGTGGATTGGGCAGCTTGGCCGCAGCGAAAGCTACCAACGCGCCATCCGCCACCCGCCAAACGCCGGGTGCGACCGCGGTTTGCGTCCCGGTTGACCGTCCTGGCCCGTCCGGCGTGAGCTTCATCGCGGCTGTCCGGCCCTCGGGGTCAGCGACCTCGACCGCAGCAGACGGGGTTTCGGCGATACCGCGCCGTGCCACCGACAGCACACCGGCGGTGATGCTGGCGTCGAGCGCTTCTTCCTCGAGCTCCGGCTGCTTCATCAGCCAATGCGCAACCCGGCGCAACAACTCCGCCTGCGGGCCGCCGCCATCATGGCCACGCGACCACAGCCAGATCTGGTCCGAAAGCAGCAGCGCCACCCGCCCGTCATCGATTCGGTCGAGCACCAGCAGCGGCGCCGCACCCGCGGTCAGCAACACATCGCCCGTGACTGCACCGATCCCCAAACGGCGATACCATTGCCCCCAGGGCGCCGCCGGATTGGCCAGACCTGCCGTTACCGGATGGCGCAAACCAAGGTCTGTCGTGATCGGGCGATACGCTTCATTCACCACCCCGCCAGCCGGGCGGCCGGGCAGGATGGCGCTGAGCGGGGTGCCCGCCAGCCCGTCGCGCCCGGCAAATTCGGGCCCCACGCTCATCAGCAAAGCGCCGCCGTGCCTGACATAGTCAGCGATGTTGCGCAAATAGGTTGGCGGTAACAACCCGCGATTGCTAAACCGATCGAGGATGATAAGATCGAACTCACGGATCTTGACCTGAAACAATTCGCGCACCGGAAAAGCGATCAACGCCAGCTCATTCAGCGGGGTCAGGTCGTCTTTTTCGGGTGGACGCAAAATGGTGAAATGAACCAGATCGACTGCAGGATCAGATTTTAGCAGTCGCCGCCAAGTACGCTCGCCATTATGCGGCTCTCCGGACACCAGCAGCACCCGCAACCGGTCGCGCACGCCATTGATGGTGGTGACGATCTGGTTGTTGATCAGGCTGACCTCGCCGGGCAGCTTATCAACGGTCAACTGCACGACAATCGGACCGGCGTGGGTGATCGGCACCTGAATCCGGGTTTCAACCCCAAGTCCGACATCGATGGTCTCCGGCTTCTCGCCGTCGCGTTGCAGCGTCAGATGGGCGACCCGGCCATAGCCCATGCCGTTGCCTGGGGTGCCTAGGTCCTCAACCGCCACCGCAAGCTCAACAGTCTTGCCGACAATGCCGTAGAGCGGAGACGAAATCACCCGAACGCGTCGGTCGGTTTGTTCGCCGCGCGCCGGGATCAGCACATGGAGCGGCGCCTCCCAGCCGGGTTGGGGGGGGATGTCGTGGATCTGCCCGTCGGTCACGGCAACAATTCCGGCGAGGCGTGCGCGCGGGATATCGGCCAGCGCCCGCTCGATCGCGGCGAAAAGTTTGGTGCCGGCGTCGCCAGCCTCGGGCACGGTGACAACCCGCAGTTCGAAATCGGCAAGGGTCTTGGCAGCGGCCTCGATGGCTTTGCGTGCGCTGAGCGCAAGTGCTGCACGATTGCCGATCGCCATGCTGGCGCTTTCATCGATCACCAGCAGGCCGATATCGGGCAGGGTCGCGCGGGTTTGCTGCACCAGGGTAGGCCCGGACAGCCAGAACAGCATGGCGGCATAAGCGAGCCCGCGCCACACCACGCCGCGCGCCCGGCGAACAATCGCAATCGCCAGGACCAGCAGGCACATCCCGCCAAGGCTCGCCAGCAGCCATAGCGGCAGCGCCGGGTCAAAGCGGATGGCGGCGATGGCCTGTTCCAGCTTCATAGGGGGCTACATTCGAGCGCAGGGTGTTCTTTTTGTGAACAGAAAGAACTTTTTATCGATGTGTTGCCGTGGGCTCGGGTCGGCGGAGAAACCGCAGCTTCGCCTGAATCTCCCCCAACCAATTTCATTGCCCCAACCGCTCAAGGATCGCCGGCACATGGACCTGATCGCCCTTATAATTCCCGGTCAGCGCATACATCACCAGATTAACCCCGAACCGATAGGCCAGCACGCGCTGGCGGGGCCCACCCGGAATAGTGGCATAGGGATTGCGGCCCTGGGCATCGACCGCCCAGGCGGATGCCCAGTCATTGCCGCCGATGATGACTGGGCTGACGCTATCATTGCTGCGATCCTGGTCGCGCTGCACCCAGACCGTATCGCCGGTGTAGCGGCCGGGGAAATCCTGC
>JACMOQ010000580.1 GCA_014377905.1 Acetobacteraceae bacterium
AGGGTGGCGCCGTCAAGTTTGGTCAATGGCGCAAGTGCGGTCGCCACTGCCGTGCCAACGGCTGCAATTGTCGCTGCCTTGTCGCGATGGGCACCGCCCAAGGGCTCGGCGATCACCCCATCGATCAGTTTCAGGCGTTTGAGATCATCGGACGTGCAGCGCATGGCCTCGGCCGCGGCTGGCGCCTGTGCGGGGTCTTTCCAGAGGATGGCAGCGCAGCCCTCGGGGGAAATTACCGAATAAACCGCGTGTTCCAGCATCAGGACCGCATCGCCACTTGCCAGTGCTACCGCGCCGCCGGAGCCGCCTTCGCCGATTACCACCGCAATCACCGGGACTGGGGCTGCGAGGCAGGCTTCGATGGAGCGCGCGATGGCTTCGGCCTGGCCACGCGCCTCGGCATCGATGCCGGGATAGGCGCCGGAGGTATCGACAAAGCACAGCACCGGCACGCCGAAACGGCCGGCGAGATCGATTAGCCGGCGGGCTTTGCGGTAGCCTTCGGGCCGGGCCATGCCGAAATTATGCTTAACCCGGCTTTCAGTGTCGGTGCCTTTTTCGGTGCCGAGCACCATGACAGACTGGCCGTTGAAGCGCCCGAGACCGCCGAGCACCGCGGCATCATCGGCGAAGGCGCGATCGCCGGCCAAGGGCGTGTATTCGGTGATCAGGCCAGCGATATAATCGCTCGCCTGCGGACGTTCGGGGTGGCGGGCGACCAGGGTTTTCTGCCAGGCGGTAAGCTTGGCATAGATCGCGCGCAACTGCTTGTCGGCCTTGTCGGTGAGGACCGCGATTTCATCGGTGAGGTTGATGCTGTCGGCACCGGCCATCACCCGAAGCTCATCGATTTTGGCCTCAAGCTCGGCGACCGGCTTTTCGAATTCCAGGAAAATACGCATCGCATGGGGGTAGCACTTGTGGCCGGGCGGGTCAGCCCCCCCCCGTTGGAGTGGGCGGCGGCGGGCAAGGGGAAATGCTTGACATCAGAGTTAAGTTATATTAAGTGACTTTTATGCTCAATTTTTCCACCATCCTGTCAAGCCTGCAGGCGGCCATCGCGGTCGTGGCGGCGCGTGACCGCAGGTTGACGGTGCTGATGGTGGCGATGTGGGGACGGATTGCGCGGATGGGCCGCAGGTTGGAGCGGCTGGTGGCAATGTGGCGGGCGGGCACGCTGCCCGACGCTTGGGCACCACATGCGCGGGCACCACGGGCGCGGCCTGCCACCACAGCCACGACCAGACCCTGTTATCCCACCGCGCCGGATTGGCTGTTGCGCACGCTGGGCCATGACGCGGCGGCGGCGGGTTTGCAGTTGCGGCATTTGCTGACAGACGAAGAATGTGTGGCGTTTCTTGCGGCAGTTCCGCAGGCGGGGCGTATTCTGAGGCCGCTATTGCGGATGCTGTCGCGGGATCCGCTGCCGGAGATCCTGCGGGTGAGGCCAATTGCGCCAGTGGTGACGCAAGTTGCCGAGACGGCAGGGGTTGTGGTCGCACCGGTCTCAGATTTTTTAGGAGCGTGAGGGGTGGCGTATTTTTGCGTTCTTTTCGTTTCGATATCGTAACTATATCGGCGGATTTTGGATGCAAATCCCACGGCCGGGGAACCCTCACCCCGGTCCTTTTCCGGCGGGAGAGGGAAAGGCGCTGCCGTCTTTTCACAAAAAGCAGGCCTTATTTCGCCAAAGGATGATGCAGGTCCACCAGCTTCTGCAAGCGCTCCGCCAGCACATGGGTATAAATCTGCGTCGTCGCGATGTCGGCGTGTCCCAGCAGGGTTTGCAGGCTGCGCAGATCGGCGCCGCGCGCCAGCATGTGGCTGGCGAAGCTGTGGCGCAGCACGTGCGGGCTGACCCGTGCCGGGCTGATGCCGGCGGCGAGTGCGACCTGTTTCAGCATCACCCCGAAGACCTGGCGCGGCATGGCGCGGCGGCCATCCTTGGAAGTGAAGAGAAATTTCGGCGCCGGCTTGGGCTTCATCGCGGCGACCAGCACCCGGGCGGCGTCGCGTGCGGCATCCGACAGCGGCACAATGCGTTCCTTGCCGCCTTTGCCTTTGACAAACAGCAGGACCGCATCCCCGCCCAGCGCGCCGCGCGGCAGGTTGAGCAGTTCTGAGACGCGCAGGCCAGTGGCGTAAAGGATTTCGAGGGCGGCGACCATCACCCGGGCGCGCGCGGGTTTTTGGGCGGCGGCGGCGGCGAGGAGGGCATCGACCTCGGCCTCCGACAAATATTTCGGCAGGCCTTGCGGCAAACGCGGGCTATCGAGCAGCAAGGTGGGATCGTTGTCGCGGATGCGTTCGCGCAGCAGAAAGCGGTGAAACTGGCGCAGTGCGGAAAGCCGGCGGGCGGCGGTGCGGGCGGACAGGCCGAGATCGTGCAGATGGGCAAGATAGGCGTGCAGGGTGGTTTCATCAGCGCGCGCAATTTTTTGGCCGCGCGATGCGGCGAACCCGGCAAAATCATCTAGGTCGGCGCTGTAGGCCGCGATCGTGTTGCGCGCGGCACCTCGCTCGGCGGTCAGCATTTCCAGAAATGCGTCGGCGTGGCGGTCCATCGGTCAGTGGACGGCAATCAGCCGGATCAGACCGATGGCGAGCGTCACCATCACCAAAAGCGACAAGGTGACCGCGATGCTGACACGGCCGCCGGCGCGGGCGAGGATTTTGAGGTCGGTGCCGAGGCCGAGGGCGGCCATCGAGATCACGGTCAAGGCCCCGGTCAGTCCGGCAATCGGGCGCAGCAGAATCTCGGGCAACAGATCAAGGGACCGCATGGCCGCGAGCGCGAGGAAGCCGAGGATGAACCACGGCACCAGGCGGCTGATGTTGAGCCGGGCAGGTGGCTGGCCCGCGGCACGGCCGGCGGCAAGTTCCTGGCGCCGCATGATCAGCGACAACACCAGCACGACCGGGCCGAGCATCAGCACCCGGACCAGCTTGACCAGAGTGCCGATCTGGATTGCCAGCGCCCCCATCGGCGCGGTCGCCGCCAGCACCTGCGGCACGGCGTAGACGGTCAGGCCGGCGAGCACGCCGTATTGTGCGACGGTCATCCCCAACGGGGCGGCGAGCAACGGCAAGGTCAGCACCGCCACCACCCCGAGGACCGCGGTGAAGGCAATCGATGCCGCGACATCCTCGGGTTTGGCGCCGATCACCGGGGCGACGGCGGCAATGGCGGAATTGCCGCAGATTGCGTTGCCGCACGCAACCAGCGTCGCCATTTTGGCGGGCAGGCCGAGCAGGCGGCCGATCGCGTAACTGGTGGCGATGCCGATGGCGACAACCAGCGCAATGCCGAGCACCAGCGTATTCGGGCCGGCGGCGGAAATACTGCGGGCACTGACCGAGGCACCAAGCAAAAAGACCGCGATTTCCAGCAGCATCTTGGCGCTGAAGGCGATGCCGGGGCGCCAGATTGGGCCGGGCGCCCACGCGGTGCGCACCAGTGTTCCCACCAGGATCGCCATCACCAGGGCTTCGAGCCAGGCTGCGCCGAAGACCGTTGCCTCGATCCAGGTCAGCAGCACCGCGACCAGCGACAAAGTGCCGCACAGTGCGAGGCCGGGGAACAGATTGCGGGCGGAGGCAAGTATCGCGGTGGGACTCGGCGGCATATGGGCCTCGGGCTATGGCAATCCGGCCAGATTGCACTGCCCCGGCGCAGTGCGCCAGACTTCACAAGTGAGCGCAGTGCGCCAAGCTTCCCAGGTGAGCGCGGCGCGCCAAATCATCCTGCTGGTTTGAAGCGATCGTTCGCCAGGGTTTTCTGGATTTGCTGCGGGCGCGGATCGGGCGGAAATGCGCCGAGCACGACAATGCCGACGACCATCGCCAAAAACCCAACCACTACAACGATGATGAAGATGCGGGCCATGCGCGCCTTGGTTAATTGGAGCGATGGGCCACGCTTGGCCACCACCACGCGCTATGTGCTAGCCTCGGGAGCGATGACACGCAACTCCGGCCTTCGCGATACTGATCCGCTGCCCGATGCCGCTACTGCCGCACTCGGCGGGCGCAGCGTGGTGCTGGTCGGGCTGATGGGTGTGGGTAAGACCTCGATCGGCCGGCGGCTGGCGGCACGGCTCGGTCTGCCGTTCCGCGACGCCGATGCGGAAATTGAGCTGGCGGCGGGTTGCTCGATCGCGGAGATATTCGAGCGCTTCGGCGAGCACGAGTTCCGCGAGGGCGAAAGACGGGTGATCCGCCGGTTGCTGGCCGGCGAACCGTTGGTGTTGGCGACGGGTGGAGGCGCCTACATGGACCGTGACACGCGGGCGACGATCCGGCGTGAGGCGGTTTCGGTATGGATGCGGGCCAAGCTCGCGACGTTGCTGCGCCGGGTGACCGGGCGGACCAATCGGCCGCTGCTGAACGGTCGCAACCCGGGCGAGGTGCTCGAAAAGCTGATCGCCGAGCGGCATCCGTATTACGCCGAGGCCGATATCGCCGTCGATTGCTCCGACGAGCCGCCTGACAACACCACCGCCAAGGTGTTCGCGGCGATCGAAAGCTGGCGGCCGGCGCGACGACTGTCGCTGTCGCTATCGACCGGCAGTTATGATGTGGTGGTTGGCAAGGGCTTGCTGGCGCGGGCTGGCGCATTGCTTGCCCCGGTGTTGCCGCAGAAGCGCGCCGTGGTGGTGACCGATGATCTGGTGGCGCCATTGCATCTGCAAACGTTGCTCGACGGATTGGCGGCGGTGGCGATCGAGGCGCGGACGATCACTGTTCGCCACGGCGAGGCGTCAAAGGGTCTGGCGACGTACAGTTCAGTGGTGGGGCAATTGCTTGACCATAGGGTGGAACGCAAAACTGCGGTGATCGCGCTGGGCGGCGGGGTGGTGGGCGATCTGGCGGGGTTTGCGGCGGCAACCACGTTGCGTGGGCTGCCATTTGTGCAAATCCCGACAACGTTGCTGGCACAGGTTGATAGCTCGGTGGGCGGCAAGACCGGGATCAACACCAGCCATGGCAAGAATTTGCTGGGTGCGTTCCATCAGCCGCGCATGGTGCTGGCCGATAGCGAAACGCTGGCGACATTGCCGCCGCGCGAACTGGCCGCGGGTTATGCGGAAATTGCCAAGGCCGGGTTGATCGGCGATGGCGCGTTTTTCAGCTGGTGCGAAGCCAATGGGGCAGCAGTGATAGGTGGCGATGCCGATGCCCAGGCCGAGGCCGTGTTGCGGGCCTGTGCGTTCAAGGCCCAGGTGGTTGGCGATGATGAACGCGAGGAAAAGCCCAATGACGGGCGGGCGCTGTTGAATCTCGGGCATACATTCGGCCACGCGCTGGAGGCGGAACTTGGCTATGGCAAGATTTTGCACGGCGAGGCGGTGGCGGTAGGCATTGGCCTGGCGTTTCAGCTTTCGGCGCGACTTGGCTTTTGCGACCCGGCCGACCCGGCGCGGGTGATGCGGCATTTTTCCGAGGTTGGATTGCCGTCCGAAATTGCCATGCTGAACCGGCGTATTTCCGGGGCTCGGCTGATCCAGCACATGCGGCGCGACAAGAAGATGCAGGACGGGACGTTGAAGTTCGTCCTGGCGCGCGGCATCGGCCAGGCGTTCACCAGCAGCGATGTGCCGGCCGATGCGGTCGAGGCATTGCTGCGCGATGCGGGCTGTGTGGACTGATGCTGGATGGGCGCCCAGAAATTTACCTTGCCGGCCCCGAGGTATTTTTGCCTGATCCCTGGGCGCGCGCGGCTGAGCTGAAAGCGATTTGCACGGCACGGGGGGCGGTGGGCTGGTTCCCGATGGATAATCAGGCAGATGTCACGCATCCCGATCCTGGCGAAATGGCCGCCCGGATCAGCCGCGCCGACGAACAACTGGTGCGGCGCTGCGACGCGATCGTGGCCAACATGACACCGTTTCGCGGTCCGTCGATGGATGCTGGAACAGTTTTCGAGATGGGACTTGGCAAAGGGCTGGGCAAACTGGTGGTTGGCTGGACCGAGGACCAGCGGCGCTGGCAGGACAAGATTGCGCTGCTCGGGCCGTTGGTTGAAACCCCGACCGGTTTGCGCGATGCCGACGGCAATCTGGTGCGCGATTTCGGGCTGATCGACAATTTGATGATGGTGAAGGGCGCTGATTTCGTTGCTAAGGATTTCGCCGCCGCAGTTGATTTCGTGGTCACGCATTTTCGGCGCTGAGCGGCATGATCGTCACAAGGTTTGCGCCGTCGCCCACCGGGTATCTGCATCTTGGCAATGCAGCGTCCGCGCTGCAGGGCTGGCAGGCGGCACGGGAGGCGGGGGGCAGGTTCCTGCTGCGCATTGAGGATATCGACACGACGCGCTGCCGGCCCGAATACGCGGCAGCGATCCAGGAGGATTTGGCTTGGCTCGGCCTGGATTGGGATGGCGATGTGCGGGTGCAGTCGCTTTGCTTTGCCGCCTATCGCGTGGCGCTCGATCGGCTGGATGCGCTCGGGCTGCTCTATCCGTGCTTTTGCACGCGCCGCGATATTGCGTCCGCCCCGCATGGGCCGGACGACGCAGCGGTTTATCCCGGAACCTGTCGGGGGCTGTCGGCGGGGGAGCGGCAGGAACGGATTGCGGCTGGAGAAAGCTATAGTTTGCGCCTCGACATGCGTGCCGCGGATCGGCCGGGCTTGGGATTTCATGAGCGTGGGCGCGGCAGGATCGTCTGTCACCCAGCGCGGTTTGGCGATATTGTGCTGGCGCGCAAGGATATTCCGGCGAGCTATCACCTCTGCGTGACCCATGACGACGCATGGCAGGGCGTGACCTTGGTGACGCGTGGGGAGGACCTATTGGCAGTGACCGATATTCAGGTGTTGCTGCAAAATCTACTGGGCTGGCCGACGCCGGACTATGCGCATCATCGGCTGCTGACCAATGCGGATGGCGCGCGATTGGCCAAGCGTGACCGATCGTTCACGCTGCGCGCGATGCGGGAAATGGGGCTTACACCGGACGAGGTGCGGGCGCGTGCGGGTGGAGGATCAAATGGCCGGGCGTGATGAAGCAGGCTGGGATGCGGTGGCGGAATGGTATCACAGCTACTTCACCGGGATGATCCTGGCGATGATCGGCAGGCGCAGCCCGGCACTGGCGGCCGAATTCATCTTCACGGTATTCCGCCGCCAGCATCGGGAGATGTTCCTGCCGGGCCTGGCCAAGCTCGGGTTGGACCACCTGCCTCCGGCGGTTGCGGCAGCGCAATACCATTATCTGTCCAACGCGATTGGCGGGGTGGCAGTGGAATATATGTCGATCTCGGACAGCAAGGCGTGGGTGCGCTACCCGCCGCCGCGCTGGATTTGGTCGGGGACGGCGATTTGCGCAGTGCCGGGGGAGGTGTCGCGCGCGATGTTGCGCGGTTGGCACGGGCAGAACGGGGTTTCGCTGGGGGCGCCGGGGGTTGGCTTTGTCTGCACCGGGCAAACCGTGGACGGCGACCCGGGGTTGGAAGGTTATTTTCAGGATTTCGGCGCGCCGTTGGCCGAGGCTGATCGGGTGCGCTTTGCCCGGCACGAACGGATGCCGCGGTTTGATCCCAGTTCCGCGCCCCGCTTGCCGGCGGACTGGACGCCGGCGCGGCAAAGGAAAGCGCGCCGCAATTACGCGATTGCTTATGTCCGCACGGCCATCCCGGCGGCAATCCAGCTATTGGGTGCTGATGAAGCAGTGGCGCTGCTTGGTGGCGCTGGCCGGTTGATCGGGATGCAGCTCTTCCATGCAACCGCCGCCGCGCTGGGTGCGACGGGCAGCGGCGCCGAGGGGTTCGCCGACTTCATCGTGGCGCTGGCCCGCGCCCAGGGCGATGTGGCTGACCGCGATGGGGCTGTGGTCCGGCAGAGCAGTTGGCAGGCGATGCGGGGGATTGCCGATCCGCATCCGGCGATTTTCACCTGCTGGAACGCGCTGTTGGAGGGCGCGCTGGCGGCGCATGATCGGGATTTGACGTTACGTGTTGAACAACGGCTGGATTTGGGTGCGGCTGGATTTGTCTGGCGGGTCGGTTAGGCTGACGATTTAGGATGGGGCCGAGGACCCGAACTCGGGTTCTACGCGGCAATCGGTACGGAAAACTGGTGATCTTTGACCCGTTGTGATATGGTCAGGGCATGACATTGCATGTGGAAATGCCAGCCGACCTGCAAGACCGCGTCGATGCATTTGCGGCACGGTCCAATTTGTCGGCTTCAGACGTGATTGCCGATGCGCTGGAAAACGGGCATTCGATTGAATGGCAGCAGCATTTTGTCGATAGGATTGCCGCGGGAAGTGCGGCTGCCGATCGCGCTGAATTCGCGAGTGAGGCTGATATTGAAGGCGTGTTGAACAAATATCGCCCGGCTTGATGGATGTCGCCTGGACGATTCCCGCCCTTGCTGACCTTGATCAAATTCAGGACTTCATCGCGCGGGACAACCCGGTTGAGGCTTTTCGGCTCACGTCGGACATATTGCGTCGGGCCGATGCGGTTCTGAGCGCAAACCCCGCTATCGGACGCC
The DNA here is from genome assembly GCA_014377905.1 of Acetobacteraceae bacterium. GTDB lineage: Bacteria > Pseudomonadota > Alphaproteobacteria > Acetobacterales > Acetobacteraceae > CAITOL01. The sequence continues at coordinate 8,503 of JACMOQ010000580.1, forward strand.
AGGGTCGCGTGGCTGGAACCCGGGAGCCGGTTCTGGGTGAGGACGTAAGCCCCCGCGTTGCCCATTGATGGAAATATATGAGGTTATGTAAGGTGCAA
>JACMOQ010000581.1 GCA_014377905.1 Acetobacteraceae bacterium
ATACCCAAAGTGCAATCAGGACTTCTTGGATGCGTTGAATACCTCACGATCTTCTCCCTCTCGGGCCTTGAAAAGGCCGGAGATAAGGGACCTTCGCAGCCCGCCAATCACCCCACCCCCATCCCCGCCAACACCCCTCCCAACCCAATCAGCCGATGCCGCGCACTCCGCGCCGCCCCCAGAATCGCCGTCAGCTCCCCAACCGAGGTATCGAAATCGTCATTGACCAGCACATGGTCAAACTCCCCGGCATGGGACATTTCCGCCACCGCGGCCGCCATGCGCCGCGCGACCGCGTCAGCCGGATCGCCGCGCCCACGCAGCCGGCTGGCCAGCACATCCACGCTTGGCGGCAAGATAAACACCCCCACCACGTCGCCCGGCAATGCCGCGCGCAACAAGCGATGTCCTTGCCAGTCAATATCGAACAACACGTCGTGCCCCGCAGCCAGGGCGCTTTCCATCGGCGCGCGCGGCGTGCCGTAGCTGCGGCCAAAAACATGGGCGTGTTCGAGGAAGCCGTTGCCAGCCACCAGCGCGTCGAACTCGGCCTGGGTGCGAAACAAATAATGCACCCCGTCAACCTCGCCATCGCGTGGCGCCCGCGTGGTCATGCTGATCGACAAGGCAAGATTGCTGTCAGCCGCGATCATCCTGCGTGACAGTGATGTTTTGCCCGTGCCCGATGCCGCTGCCAGCACCAGGCAAACGCCCCGACGCGCGATCATTCGACATTCGCCACTTGTTCGCGCAACTGCTCAAGCGTGGCTTTCAGCTTAAGCCCGGTCGCCGTCAGCGCCACCGATGCCGATTTGCTGCACAGCGTGTTCACCTCGCGATTAAACTCCTGCAACAAAAACTCAAAGCGTCGGCCGATATTTTCGCCCTCCGCCAGCAGCGCGTGGGCGGCGCCAAGATGCGCGCTTAGACGATCGAGTTCTTCCCGCACGTCGGATTTCGCCGCCAGGATGGCAACTTCCTGGGCAATGCGTTCCGCCGGCAAGGCAGGCTGTTCGGCGAGCAGGCCCGCGACCGTCGCCATCATCCGCGACTGCTGGGCGGCGGGTTGGTCGGCAGCGTCCAACGCGGCCATGGCCGTCAGTGCGGTGACTTCATCGATTTGGGTCCGCATGATAACGCCCAACCGTGCGCCCTCGGCCAGCCGCGCATCGGCAAGGCCACGCAAAGCTGCGTCAAACCCAGCCCGGACTTCGGCAAGCAATGCGGGTGAAAGCGCCTCGGGTTCGGCCTGGTTCGCGCGCAAAACCCCTGGCAATGCCAACAAAGCCTCGGCACGCGGGGGAGCGCTGCCTGGAATGCGGGCGGCCAACGCGGTCGCCAGCGCCAGCATCTGGTCGAGCACGGCAACGTCGGGCGCCATCCGCGACACCTCGTCCCGCTTGATGTTGAGATTGGCGGTCACGTTGCCGCGCTTAAGCAGCTTGGCGCCAGCCTCCTTCAACGCGATTTCCAAGGGATCAAACCCGCTCGGCAGCCGAAACCGCAATTCCAGCCCGCGCCCGTTGACACTGCGCAACTCCCAGTGCCACGCCACACCATCCTTATGGCCCTCGCTATGGGCAAAACCGGTCATGCTGGCGAGGGTCATTCAATCATCCTTGTTTGGGCGGCCGACCATAGCAGCGCCCCGCCGTCACCCTCAAATCAGGCGCTCGGTCTTGGGGTCAAACAAACACAATTTCCGCACATCTATTGCGAATTCGGCCTCCGACCCCAACGCCAGCCGAACGTCCGGCGCCACCCGGCCGATCATTTTTTCCCCTGCCAGCCGCAGGGTCACAATGGTTTCGGCCCCGGTCGGTTCGATCATTTCGACGTGCGCCTTGATGATCAACGGCGCGGCATCGCCGAAGCGGCGGCCGGGTTCGGCGATACATTCCGGGCGAATGCCGAGCACCACATCGCGCGCGCCCAATCCAACGGCGTCTATCGGCAAACCCACGCTGCCATCGCCCAACATCACCCGCCCGCCATCAACCCGCGCCGGCAAGGTGTTCATCGGCGGCGCGCCCATGAAGCGGGCAACGAACAGATTGGCCGGACGATTATATATCGTTTCAGGATCGGCGAATTGCTGCACCTCGCCCTGATGCATGACAGCAATCCGGGTCGCCATGGTCATCGCTTCAACCTGGTCGTGGGTCACATAAACAATCGTGGTGCCGATACGCGCGTGCAATTGCTTAATTTCGGCGCGCATTTCGACCCGCAACTTGGCGTCGAGGTTCGATAGCGGTTCATCAAACAAAAACAGCAACGGGTCGCGCACTAAGGCGCGGCCCATCGCCACACGCTGGCGCTGCCCGCCAGACAATTGCGATGGCTTGCGGTTCAGCAATGGTTCGATCTGCAACAGCTTCGACACGTGTTCGACCGCCTTGTCGCGTGCGGCCCGCGGCACATTGCGGCATTCCATCCCGAAGGTGATGTTCTGCCGCACCGTCATCGACGGATAGAGCGCGTAAGATTGGAACACCATCGCAATATCACGATCGGACGGTGCGACATCGTTCACCATCCGCCCACCGATTTCGACCGTGCCGCCCGACGGTTTTTCCAACCCCGCGACAATATTCAGCAAGGTCGATTTGCCGCAGCCCGACGGGCCGACCAGCACGATGAATTCCCCGCTTTCGATATCGAGGTTGACGCCTTTCAGGACATCGACGGACCCAAAGCGTTTGTGCAGATCACGGATCATCAAGGCAGACATTGATCGTTCCTACTTAACCGCGCCGGCGGTCAGGCCACGCACAAAATAACGCCCGCCGAACAGGTAGACGAGCAAGGTTGGCAAGGCCGCAACCACCACGGCCGCACTTTGGATGCCGTGCTGCGGCACATCGGCAACCGATGCCGATAGCGCGATTAACGCCGCCGTTACCGGCTGCTGCTGGCCGGTGGTGAAGGTAACGCCGTATAGAAATTCGTTCCAGATATGGGTGAATTGCCAGATCACCGTAACAATCAGGATCGGCGGCGACAGCGGCAGCACGATGCGCCAGAAAATCCGGAAAAACCCCGCACCATCGATGCGCGCCGCCTTCATCAGATCCACCGGGATGGCCACGTAATAGTTGCGGCAAAACAACGTGGTGAAGCTGAGGCCCTGGATCGTGTGGATCATCACCAGCCCGGCGATGGTGTTGGTCATCCCGAGGTCACGCAGCACAATCGTCCACGGAATCAGTCGCATTTGTTCGGGCAGGAACACACCCATTGTGACCAGTCCGAAAATCCACGCGTCACCGCGAAACCGCCATAGCGAAATGGAATAGCCCGCAACCGCGCCCAGAAGCGTCGACAGGATGGTTGCCGGCACCGTCACCAGCGCCGAATTCCACATATAGGGGTGAATGCCGCTGCATGTCTGCGCGATACAGTAGGTCGCCCAGGCGGCGGTGTAATTGCCGAACACCCAATTTGTCGGCCAGCCGATCATCGATGTCTGGGCAATTTCCTCGGCGGTGCGGAACGAGTTCAGCAGCACCACACCGAACGGCACCAGATAGCCTGCGGCTAGCGCCCACACCACAACATAGACCGCAACCCGGCCCCAGGAACGGTCACGCATTGGCGGCACGCCGGCGTTGGACATATTTCCAGATCGCATAAGGCAGCAGCACCGCCGCCAAAGTCAGCAGCATCAGCACTGCGGCCGCCGAGCCACGGCCAAGCTGGCCGCGCTGGAACATGAAATCGTAAACCACCAGGGCCGGCAGTTGGGTGGCGATGCCCGGCCCACCGCCGGTCAACGCGCGCACCAGATCGAAGGTGCGAATAGCGGTCTGGATCAGGATCACCATCACCGCGATCACAATCGGCCACAGCGATGGCAGGATCACCCGCGTGTACAGCCGGAACGGCCCGGCGCCATCGATCTGCGCGGCCTTGACCAGATCCGGTTCGACCGATCGCAGCCCCGCCAGGAACAACGCCATGGCAAACCCGGATGACTGCCAGATGCCGGCGATCACGATGGTCCAGATCGCCATGTCGCGGTCAACCAGCCAGTCAAACCGGAACCCGGTCCAGCCGAGATCATTGACCAGCTTCTGCACCCCCATGCCGGGGTTGAGCAGCCAGGACCACGCTGTGCCCGTTACCACAAACGACAGCGCCAGCGGGTAGAGGAAGATCGAGCGCAGCACGTTTTCGCCACGGATGCGCTGGTCGAGCAGGATTGCCAGGAAAAGCCCCGTCAGCGCGGTCAGCACCACAAAGCCAAACCCGAAGATCAGCAGGTTGTCGAATGCGATCTTCCAGTTCCGCGTCGCCAGCACGTTGGTGTAGTTTTTCAGGCCAACCCAATCGCCGCTCGGCATCAACGTGGCCGAGGTGAAGGAAATCCACGTCGTCCACAGGGCGAACGTCACAATCTGGCCCGCTGCCAACAGCAGCGAGACCCAGATCACCAAATATTCCGGCAGGCGGCGCAGATTTAGCTTCAACGCGCGCCCTCAACCGCCTCGGTCAGCCGGG
>JACMOQ010000582.1 GCA_014377905.1 Acetobacteraceae bacterium
AATGTCAGTATCGGCGATGGTAGCCGCCTGATTTCCCATGTCGTAGCCGATGGCCATACCGCGATCGGTGCCGGCACGACGCTCTATCCGTTCTGCAGCATCGGACTACCGCCACAGGACCTCAAATACCAGGGCGAGCCCACCCGGACCGAAATTGGCGCCGGCACGTTGGTGCGTGAACACGTTACCGTCCACCGCGGCACTGTCACAGGCCATGGGCTGACCCGGGTCGGCGCCAACTGCATGCTGATGTCCACCGCCCATATCGCCCATGATTGCCAGCTCGGCGATAATGTCATTATCGCAAGCAACGCCATTCTCGGCGGCCATGTCACCATCGATGACGGGGCGATCCTCGGCGGCGGGGCGGCGATCCATCAATTCGTCCGCATCGGGCGCGGTGCGATGATCGGCGGGGTTTCGGGTGTCGAGGCCGATGTCATCCCGTTCGGCACCGTGCTTGGCAATCGCGCCCGGCTCGGTGGGCTGAATATGATCGGCTTGCGCCGGCGCGGCTATGATCGCGCCGCGATCCGGGAAATGCGCGCGGCTTTCCTGGAATTGTTCCGCAGCGATGGCGTTTTCGCCGAGCGCCTGGCGGACTTGCAGGGCCAGACCAATCCAGGGCCGCTGGTCGCCGAAATGCTTGCCTTCATTGCCGCCCCCAGCAAGCGTGGCCTGATCCGCGCCAGCAAGGCGGTCGATGTGGAAGACGAAAGCTGACCACGGCGATGCGCAAGCTCGGCATCCTTGCCGGGAGTGGCCCGCTCCCTGGCCGGGTCGGCGCGGCCGCGCGCGCTGCCGGCCGCGATGTGTTCGTGGTCGGGCTGGAAGGCTTTGCCGAGCGTGCGGTCATTACCCCGTTTGACCATCAGGTTATCCGCCTCGGCGCTGCTGGCCAGATTATCGCAGCCCTTAAGGCGGAAGGCTGCCAGGACCTGGTGATGATCGGTCCGATCCGCCGTCCATCGCTGCTCAATATGCGTCCCGATGCGGATGGCGCCCGTCTGCTCGCCCGGATCGGCCGCGCTGCCTTTGCCGGTGATGACGGCTTGCTGAAAGCGGTGATCCGCATCCTGGGTGAGGAAGGGTTTTCCGTCATCGCCGCCCATGACATTTTGGGCGAAGCGCTCGGCCCGGCCGGATTGCTGACCATCACCGCCCCCGATGCCCAGGCGATGGTCGATATCGCGCGCGGGGTAACGGTCGCCAAACTGCTTGGCGCCGCCGATGCCGGTCAGGGCTGCGTGGTTCAGCAGGGACTGGTGATCGCCCTTGAAGCCATCGAAGGCACCGACGCCATGCTACAGCGCGCGGGGGCTTTACGCCGCCCAGGCCCTGGCGGTGTGGTGGTTAAAATGTTGAAGCCCGGCCAGGACCGCCGCGCCGATCTGCCGACCATTGGCCCGGTAACCATCGCGCAAGCCATCGCGGCAGGCCTGCGGGGGGTGGCGTTCGAGGCGGAAGGTACTATTCTGGTTGCACGGCCCGAAAGCATTGCCGCTGCCAACCAGGGCGGCATCTTCCTGCTCGGCATCGACCCCGATAATTTTGGAGCCTTATCATGAGCGAGCCCAGCAGCTATCTGCACACCATGCTGCGGGTCGGCAACCTGGAACGCAGCGTTAAATTCTACATGGACGAATTCGGCATGAAGGAACTGCGCCGCCGCGACGTGCCGGACGGAAAATACACACTGGTGTTTCTCGGCTACGGGGACAACCCGCTGCATACCCAACTCGAACTCACCTACAATTATGGCGTCGAGAGCTACGATATCGGCACTGGTTTCGGCCATCTCGCGATCGGCCTGCCCGATGTCTGTGCCACCTGCGAAAAGCTGCGCGCGGCTGGCGCCAAGATCACCCGCGAACCCGGCCCGGTGAAGTTTGGCACCACGGTAATCGCGTTTGTTGAAGACCCGGACGGGTATAAAATCGAACTGATCCAGCGCGGGTAGCGCTGTCGTTATCCGTCGAAATCCGCCTGTTCCATCAAATCCTGAGGCACCCAGGCGCGTACAATCTGCCAGCCCCAGGATTTTTCGATCGGGCTGCGCCAACGCAGTTCCACCCGCAATGGTGGGTCATCATCCGCCTGGCCGGGCATGTGCAAGGCAATTTCAAACCGATCGGGCCAACTGAACCAGGCTTTGGTAATGCTGCCGCCCACGCCGCCGGATTTTTTCAGTGCCCGCAGCGCAATCGCCAGCCGCTCCGGGGTGACATCGCGATCAACGATATTGCCGGCAATCCCGGCCATGAAACTGCTGCCAAACGGGACCAGCGTATTTGTCGCCACCACATCATGCGCAGGCATACCGACAATCCCGTCGGCGATATCGGACTTGATGCCGCTACGCACCGCATCCCAGTCGATCAAATCGGTTAACGTGTCGGAATCACCGCTCAACGCCGCTGTCCACATCCGCCACGCAACCGCGTAGGGCGAGGCGATATGCACGACGCTCACGACCAGCAGCACGAGAATTGCGATTTTCGCCGGGCGCATTGGGCTCCTCCTGGAGTGCTTGCTCCACTTACGTTGTATGTTCTTTTTTCCCACAAACGCAACACTAAGATACAATGCTCAACAAAATGTGAACAACTCTATTGCTCAGGCCCCGACGCCTTGTCGCGTTTCACCAGCGGAACTGCCGCTTGCAACTCGGTGTCCCATGGGAACAGGATCCAGGTATCCTGACTCACCTCAGTGATATAGTCATCCACCAGGGGTTTGCCCTCGGGTTTGGCGTAGATCGCCGCGAAATGCGCCTTGGGCAGTAGCGCGCGGATAATTTTCGCCGTCGTCCCGGTATCCACCAGATCGTCGATCACCAAAAACCCGGTGCCATCGCCCGCGGCCGTCGGATATTTGGTGACCACAGGTTCGGCGCGCGCCTGGGCGCTATCGCCATGATAAGTCTGGACCGACACGCTTTCGACCAGCCGCAAATCCAACTCCCGCGCCACGATCGCGGCCGGGATCAACCCGCCACGCGTCACCGCCACCACGCCAATGAACGGGCCTTTCTCGATCAACCGCCACGCCAGCGCGCGACCATCACGATGGAGTTGGTCCCAGGTGACTGTATAGTAACGCTGCGTCATCAAAACATCCTTCCGCCATTGGAAACCGCCAGGTTCGGGTTGAGCAATACCACGGCCCCATTGTCGTCAGGCACGCCCAGGGTCAGCACCTCGCTGATAAACTTGCCGATCTGGCGCGGGGCAAAATTCACCACGGCAACCACCTGCCGTCCGATCAGAACGTCAGGCGTATAATGCACAGTGATCTGCGCTGATGATTTCTTCACCCCGATCTCCCCGCCAAAATCGATCCATAGCTTGATCGCCGGCTTGCGCGCCTCCGGATACGGCTGGGCATCGATGACGGTGCCAACTCTTATATCGATCCGTTCGAATTCTTCATAACTCACCACCATCATCGGCCCCCATCATTGTCCCTGCTTGCCAAGCGCGCCGCGCCGAGGCAAGCGTCTGTGATTATTTTCGACACGAAAGGGGCGCGAATGCGCGATTTCCAACTTCCAGGCCGCAGCCCGGTTTACGCCAACTCCGGAATGGCCGCGACGTCGATGCCGGCGGCGACCCTGACCGCGCTCGATGTGCTGCGGGCTGGCGGTAATGCACTCGATGCCGCGGTAGCAGCCGTGGCGGTGCTGTGCGTGGTCGAACCCGCCTCGACCGGCATTGGCGGCGATTGCTTCTGCCTTTACGCCCCCGCCAAAGAAGGCAAGGTTTACGCCCTGAATGGCTCCGGCCGGGCGCCTGCCGCCGCCAACATCGATTTCTACGAATCGGCCCAGATGGCAGCCCCGATCAATACCTCAGCCCATTCGGTCACGGTGCCTGGCGCGATTTCGGCTTGGGAAACATTGCTGGGCCGCTTCGGCAGCAAGGGATTCGATGAATTGCTGCAACCTGCCATCAGCATGGCCGAAAATGGCTGGCCGGTGCACCCCAAGGTCGCCAAGGATTGGGCGGGCGCGGTGGATAAATTGCGCCTCGGTGGATCGCACGACTTCCTGCCCGGCGGCGCGGCGCCAAAATCGGGCGACATGTTCCGTCTGCCGGCGCTGGCCGCGACGCTGAAGAAAATCGCCCGCGACGGATCGCGCGGCTTTTACGAGGGCAGCGTTGCCGCCGATATCGTGGCAACCTTGCGCGCCCGTGGCGGGCTGCACACCGAGGAAGATTTCTTCAACGGCCGCACCGTTGCCGAATTCGTTGATCCGATCACCTTGTCGTGGCACGGTCACGAAGTCTGGCAATGCCCGCCAAACGGCCAGGGACTGCTGGTGCTGATGCTGCTCGGCATGCTGGAAGGCTATGGCGACGCACCCGACGGTCCGATGGGCGTCACCCGCATCCACCGCCATCTCGAAGCCGC
>JACMOQ010000583.1 GCA_014377905.1 Acetobacteraceae bacterium
CGCTCGGGTTTGACCGGCTAGCAATGCTGGCGGCGGGGGTGAACCGGATCGACGATGTGCTATGGTTGATTTGATATGGGCCTGATGGAGAGCACGATGCGCCGTTTCTCGATCCTTCTGATTTCGCTGCCCCTGCTTGCGGGCTGCGTCAGCCTAGCCGAGCTGCGGGCCGAGCGCGAAGCCCAGCTTGGCGGTTTCATCGGCCAGTCCGAGGCCGATCTGGTGCGCGCGCTCGGGGTGCCAAGCCGGCAATTTGAGTCTGATGGCCGGCGCTTCCTCGCCTATCTCGACCGACGGGTTGATCTGGTGCCCGGCTACATGCCGTTCCGACCCTATGGGTATGGTTTTGGCTATGGACCGGGGTTTCCGCCGCAGGCGATTGAGCGCAGTTGCGAAACGACGTTTGAAAGCGTCGGCGGCAAGGTGTTCGGCTATTCGTTCCGTGGCAATGCCTGCAACTAAAAGCGTGATCCGCGGAGGGTGACGAGCAAATTAACGGTGCGAGCGAATGCTCGCTGGCAGCGATATATTTCTTGTCACAATATGTAATGTAGTACTGAGTATTTTCCGATTCTACCTGTCGTCGTTCGATGGTGTCTAGCTTGTTACGCTAACGCTAACGAACATTGTCAGGAGATTTCGGATGAACAAACGCTTCTCGGCCACGATCGTGTTCGGCCTCCTCGCGGGTGGCGCGGCAATCGCCCAAACCACGACCACGCCACCCACTTCCACCATGCCGCCCACCAATATGCCAACCACCAATATGCCGTCGACCAGCATGCCAACCACCAGCATGCCGTCCACCACCATGCCCACGACCAGCATGCCGTCGACCAGCATGCCGGGCGCGCCGCCGTTATCGACCGCGACGCCCCCCATTGGCGGTTCCAGCAGCACCAGCAACGCCAACGCCGCCGGTGCACCTGTCGCCGGCGCCAACAGCTTCACCATGACGCAGGCGAAAAAGCGCATGGAAGATCAGGGCTATTCCCAGGTTGGCGAATTGAAGAAAGACGACAAATCAGTCTGGCGCGGCCAGGCGATGAAGGACGGCAAATCAGTCAACGTTGCACTCGACTACCAGGGCAACGTTACGATGAACTGAGTTTAACGGGATGCGGCAGCAACGCCGCCTCCCTTTCAGGAGACCAATATCATGTCCATCAAAACCATAACGGGCTTGTTCGACAATCACGAGTCCGCAGCCCGCACCGTGCGCGACCTCAAGTCTGCGAATATCCGTGAGACCGACATCAGCCTGGTCGCCCACCCATCGGGCGATTATGACGTAGATGACAATTCAACCACCAGCGGGGCGGTGGTCGGCGCGGAAACCGGTGGCTCGACCGGTGCTGTCATCGGCGGCGGCGCGGGGTTGCTGGCAGGGCTCGGAATGCTCGCCATTCCTGGTGTCGGACCGGTCGTCGCTGCCGGCTGGCTGGCGGCCACGGCGGCCGGTGCGGTCGTGGGCGCGCTTGCCGGGACAGCGGCAGGCGGCTTGATCGGGGCGTTGACCGACGCCGGCGTATCGCCTGACCATGCCAGCGTCTATGCCGAAGGCATCCGCCGCGGCGGCGCGCTGGTCACCGCGCGCGTTGATGAGGTTTATGCTGCCAAGGTCGAGAGCATCATGAAGACCAACGGGTGCATTGACCCCAAAGAACGCGAACGCGCCTACCGCGACACTGGCTGGAACAGTTTCGACGAGAAATCCCCGCCGTTCACGTCGGCCGATGCCGCACGCGAACGTGCCCAATATTCGAGCAATCCGAGACTCTGATCCCGGTAAAACCCAGGCGTGCGGATGCACGTCTGGGAACCGCTCCGGGGGGGCTGATGCAAGACATTGTCGCCGATGATCGTCGCTGGATGCAACGGGCACTTCTCAAAGCGCGCGAGGGCAGTGCGGCACACGGGTGCAGCCCAATCGGCGCGGTGATCGTGCGCAACGGGGTATTGGTCGCCGAGGCTTATAACGAGGTTGACTTGCGGTTTGACGCGACCGCCCACGCTGAAATCGTCGCCATTCGTCGCGCCGGAACCAAACTTGGTTGCACCGCCCTGCGCGGGACAACGCTTTATTCCACCCTGCAACCCTGCGGAATGTGCAGCATGGCCGCAATCTGGGCCAAGATCGGACGCATCGTTTACGGCGCCGGCCGCAGCGATGTGCATGACATGTATTTCGAAGACCGGCATTTGCAAACCATCGACTTCATCCGCGATGCTTATCGCGATGATCTCGCCTTGAGCGGCGGCGTGCTGGCTGCTGAATGTGCCGCACTTTATGTCGCCCCGGGCGCAAACATTCCCCCAAGCCTGCAATTCAATCGTTGAGGGTGGCGGCCACGGTGCCGACCCGGCTTGACAGTCGATACCCGGATTCCGACTGTGGGGATGTATTGGCCTCGCCATCCATCCGGGACAACAACAATGCTGAATGCCGCCGCCATAGCCCGCCGCTCCCATGAGATCGACGAGGTATTGCGAGATGCGGTGGCGCGCGGCGCGGTGGCGGGCGTGGTCGCGCTGGCCGGTGATGCCAATGGCACATTCTACGAAGCCGGTTTCGGGCGCCGCGACCTTGCCGCCGAAACCGCCATGGACCCGGCGAGCGTGGTCTGGTTCGCCTCGATGACCAAAATCATCACCTCGGTCGCCGCGATGCAACTGGTCGAACAGGGCCTGTTATCTCTCGACGGCCCGATCGCCGACATCCTGCCGGGCCTGGCCAATCCCCAGGTAATGATCGGCACCCAGGCCGAGGGGCACCCCATTCTGCGCCCAGCGCGCAGGCCTATCACCTTGCGCC
>JACMOQ010000584.1 GCA_014377905.1 Acetobacteraceae bacterium
ACGCCGCAACCGGAGCCGGCGCTGGCACCACCGGCAATAGCAGCCGGAGTTCCGGCGGCAGTTACTAAAGCGAGCACGATCCTCATCCGATCGAATAGGCAAGCCGATCGGATGATGGTCTAACCGTTCATCGCCGCCCGGATCGCCAGCAGCTTGGCGCGATGCACCGGCGCGCCAAGCCCGTCCACGGTTAGTGCCGCAACCCTGGTCACACCGTCCACCGCCGGCCCGTCGCTGACGGTTGCACGCAACACAGCCTCGTCGAGATCCGGATCAAGCGCCGCCAGCAACGCCGCCCGCCAGTCTGGCCGCAGCAATGCGAGCGCCGCCATCAAGCCCCAGGCGCCCCAGTTCGACACCCCGGCGACAATCAGATGATCGGCCCTGGTGCGGCAGGCGATCTGTGCGCCGTTTGCCACCGCCCCCGCGATCAAGGCAGCCGGCAGGCTGCCCATGCCGATTTCATTGCCGCCATCGCCGATCGCAAGCGTCGTCCAACTGCCGCCGAGATAAAGCAGATCGAGCGGCGGGGTTACGGCTGACACATCCTCGCCGCGCAAGTTACGCGCAACGCCATCCGCGCCCGGCCCGCAGCGTTCGATGGCGAGAACATGGGTGATGCCGGCAGCCTGCCAGGCGGTGATGCTCGCGGACGCGGGGCCCTGGTCGATCGGGGTGGTCGCGCATCCCACCGCGTGCAGTGCGGCGGCACAGGCCGATGCACAGAGCGGATCGGTGGCCAGACGACAGACAATCCCAGCATCGGTCAGGCCGCGGATCAGCAACGCCGCGCCAACCGGGCCATCGGTTTCGGCGGCCGGGGGGGTGCCCTTGGGCACATAAAACCCGGTGATCACCCCGAGCCGGGGCGACGCAGTCGTGGCCAAAGCTGTTGCCGCCGCCAGCAGACCGCCGCGTGCGGCCTGCGCCAAGCTGCTGATATTGCGGCCAACCTCTTCATGCAGCAGCGCCTCGATCGCGGCTATTCGCACACTCACAAGGCGGCCAGGCTGGTATTGCGCAGATCGGTGATCAACATCGCCCCCGGTGCGTGGGTGATGCAGAATTCCGGGCGAACGGCGGCAATCACCGCCTGCGGGGTTACCCCACAGGCCCAGAACACCGGCATCTCGCCCGGCCGGATTGGCACCGGATCGCCGTAATCGGGCAGGTTGATGTCGGCGATGCCAATGGCGTCTGGCATTCCGATATGGACGGGCGCGCCATGCACGGCGGGAAAGCGCGAGGTAATCTGGATCGCGCGGATCGCATCCGCCGGGCGCATCGGCCGCATCGAAACCACCAGCGGCCCATGGAACGGCCCCGCCGGCACGGTGGGGATATTGGTGCGATACATCGGCACATTCACCTCACAGGATATGTGTCGGATTTCGATACCGTCCTCGATCAGCGCCTGTTCGAACGAGAACGAGCAGCCGAGCGGGAAGCTCACCAGATCATCGCGCCACAACGCCTTGATGTCGGTGGGTTCATCGACCAGCACCCCATCGCGCCAAACCCGGTAGCGCGGGAGATCGGTGCGCAGATCGAGGTCGCGGGCGAGGCCCGGCAAAGTTGGATCACCCGGATCGCCCACCGCCAGCACCGGACAGGATTTCGGATTGGCCTGGGCAAAGCGCAGAAAATCATACGCGAGCACCCGCGGCAGGATCACCAGATTGGCCTGCACGTTGCCGGGGGCGAGGCCGGCGGTCTGCCCGGTATGGTTTCCGGCCCTGATCAGCCGCCGTTCAGCAAGGCCGATCCCTGCGCCAATGTCAGAAATTCTGTGCATGCCGATCAATCCCCTGGTCCCTGATATTAGCCGCAGCCCGCCAACCGGTCCAGCAGCCCCTGCGCCCGCGCCTGCTTGGCCGGGTCCGGGTCGCGGGCAACAATGCGCTGCAAAACCGACATTGCGCGCGGATCACCGGCCTCGGCCGAGGCAAAGGCCAAAGCGTCGCGCTTGTCGAACCAGACCCGATCGAACGGCTTGAGGTTCAATTCCAGGCGTTGCCAGTAATATTGCAACGCGGGGCGAGTCCAGCCGGCATAGATATCGTCCCAGGCGAGCGGCTGGCCATCGGCGTTGGCGTTGTCGAGGTTGAACGGCTCGCTCAGCAACTGGTAACGGACATCCATCGACATACGCAGGTGCTGGCTATGGTTGGCCACGCCCTTGTGGACCAGCAGCGAATGAAAAATTAGCACGTCGCCCTGGGCGAAACCGCCGCTGCGCCAAAGACCGGCAAGCGCATCCGGGATTTCGATGCCTCCGGCGCCAGCCGCGATATCAAAATCGAACACCCCGCGGCGATGGCTCGCCTCGGCGACCTGGAGCGGGCCAACATCCATCGGGCAATCGATCAAGGGGATCCAGGCGGTATAAACCTCCTCGGTGCCTTGCACGTTGGGGTAGTCCTGATGCGCCTTGGTGGTGAAGGCGGGCTGGTCGGGCCAGATGTTGCGGCCGAGCACGCGGGGATGCGGCAAAACCGGACCGCCAAGCAAAGCGGTGAACAAATCGATCAGCGCGGGATGATGCTTGAGCGCATGGTAATCCTCCAATAAATTGATTTTACGTAAAACATCCACATATTTTGGCTCTGGATCGACGCAAAACCCAGCCGGATCGGCGCGCGCATCGCTGACCGGCGCGTCGCGCTTGAGCCAGCCATGGGCGCGAATAACGTCTCCGACCTGGCGCTGCACATTGGCAACCGCTGCAACCGGCAGCAACCCGGGCAAAAACAGGTAACCGTCGCGGTCGAGGCGGCTGGCAAGAATTGCCGTGGTGTCATGTTTTATCAGCGACCGCTGAAATTCCTGGTTCATTTTTGGTGTCCCCTGTCAAACCGATCGATGGATGACACATTATAGCGATGCCATGAACCCTCGCGATACGCCGGCAAAGGATATACACTGGCACGATGATTGATTATGCTGCACTGCAACGTAAAGGCGCGTCAGATGCGACGGGGGGAATCCCGGCCCATCGGTATGACGCCGGAGAAAAGGGTTTGGCCGTGAAGAAAACGCTTGCGACACAGCCCCATTTGTCCGGGTTTTCCCCCTCGGCGTGCAAGTCGCAACGCACGACGCATCCCATGTCGCAACGCACCCTGGCGCAGGGCCTGATCGAAGAAAGACTTGACCGGGCGACGCTGAGCGGGAAAGACGCTGCTTAATGATTGTTAATCCGCGCGCTCCCGCTTCGTCCCGAAACCGATCGGCCGCCACTTTGAAGCAAAGTGGACAACGGCCAATGGGCTCGATCGCGATTGTGGGCGCCGCCTGCCGCCTGCCGGGTGCGGAAAACCTCGACGCGTTCTGGTCGCTGCTGCATCGCGGCGGTGATGCGGTGACCGAGGTCCCGGCCGACCGCTTCACCCACGCGCGTTTCCTGCACCCCAAAGGCCCTAGCGGGGCTACCGAAGCCGGCACCAGTTACACCTTCGCTGCCGGCATCGTTGATGGCATCGACCAGTTTGACCCCGCCGCCTTTGGCCTTTCCCCGCGCGAAGCCCAAGAAATGGACCCCCAGCAGCGTTTGCTGCTCGAGGTAACCCGTGCCGCGATTGAAGATGCCGGCTGGTCCGCTGATGGGCTGTCAGGCAGCCAGACGGGCGTCTTTGTCGGGGCATCGTCGACAGATTTCTGGGCCAATCGTTATCAGGATGTCGCAGCGGTTGATCGCTACGGCATGACCGGTGGCGCGATGAGCATCATCGCCAACCGCCTGGCCCATGTTTTCGATCTGCGCGGCGCGGCGCAGACCATCGATACCGCCTGTTCGTCGTCGCTGGTGGCGCTGCATCTGGCGTGTGAGGAACTGCGCAGCGGGCGGCTGTCGGCAGCCCTGGTGGGCGGCGTGAACATGCTGCTGGCGCCATTTCCGTTCATTGGTTTTTCGCGCGCCTCGATGCTGTCGCCGACCGGGCGTTGCCACGCTTTCTCGGGCGACGCCGATGGCTATGTCCGTGCCGAGGGCGCGGGGGTCGTCCTTATCAAACGGCTCGAAGACGCGTTGGCCGATGGCGACACCATTCGCGCGGTGATCCGCGGCACCGGCACCAACTCGGCTGGCCGCACAGTCGGGCTGTCGCTGCCAAACAGTGACGCCCAGGCTGCCCTGCTGCGCCATGTCCTGGACCGCAGCGGTCTGTCGCCGGCACAATTTGCTTATTTCGAAGCCCACGGCACCGGCACCCTGGTCGGCGACCCGGCCGAGGCGGCCGCAATCTCTGACGCCATCGCCGGCCGCGCCGAGCGTGCGGCGGGCGGGAAGCTGGCGATCGGGTCGGTGAAGACCAATATCGGACACCTCGAGTCCGCCTCCGGCATGGCTGGGTTGCTGAAGGCAATGCTGGTGCTGCAGCACCGCCAGGTCCCGGCTTCGCTCCACTGCCCGGTGCCGAACGCTGCCATCCCATTCGAGACAATGCGGCTTGAAATTGCCAATGCCGCCCGCCCGCTCGCACCCGGCGATGATGTCGCGGTTGGCGTCAACAGTTTCGGCTTCGGCGGCACCAACGGCACCGTTTTTCTCACCGCCGCCCCAGCGCCCGACGCGCGCCGCGCACGCCAGGGGTCGGGCGGATTACCGCAATTGCTACTGTCGGCCCATGCCCAACCGGCGCTGCGCGCGCTTGCAGGACTCTGGGAAACAAGGCTCGCGGAAACCTCCGAGGCCGATCTTCCCGCATTGTTGCGCAGTGCGGCGCAGCAACGCGACTTGCAGCCGCATCGGCTGGTAGTGCGCGGGACTGACCGGGACACCCTGCAGCAGGCGCTGCGCGGCTGGCTCGCCGGTGAAACCCAAACCGGTGGCAGCGCCACCGAGGGCACCGCCGCGCGAACCACTGCCACCGGCGCCGGTGTGGTGTTCGTGTTTGCCGGCAATGGTGCGCAGATGGCCGGGATGGCACAGCAGGCGGTGCGCCATAATACGCGGTTCCGCGCCGCCCTGACCAAAGTTGACGCAGCGCTCGCGCCGTTGTTGGGCTGGTCGCCGAAAAAGCGCATCGTCGCCGGTGTCACCGCGACCGATCTGATCGGCACCGACCTCGCCCAGCCATTGCTGTTCGCGACCCAGGTTGCGATCGTTGAAACGTTGCGCGCAGCGGGCATCAACGCCGATGTCTGCCTCGGCCATTCGGTCGGTGAGGTCGCCGCCGCCTGGGCCGCCGGGCTGCTCGACCTGCCGACCGCCGCCAAGCTGATCGTGGTGCGCAGCAGCCAGCAGCACCGTTTGCGCGGCCAGGGCAAGATGGCAGCCTTGGGCTGTGGCATCGACGACGCACTGCCGGCATTGGCCGAAGCATCTGCCGGCCTGCCCGGCCCGGCCCTCGAACTTGCCGCCGAAAACGGCCCGCGCGCGGTCACCATCGCCGGCCCCGAGGCGATGCTCGCCCGGCTCAGTGACATCGCCGAGGCACGCCGCTGGAGCTATCTGGCGCTTGATTTGGATTACGCCTTCCACAGCGCGGCGATGGACCCGGTGGCCGACGCGCTGGTGCGCGAACTGGCCAATATGACAGTGCATCCGGCCCAGGCGCGGATGATTTCGACGGTGACCACCACCGTGCTGGAGCAGGCCGGCTGCACCCCGGATTACTGGTGGCACAATTTGCGCGACCGGGTGCGTTTCCGCGGCGCGGTGCACACTGCCGCAGCAGGGGCGAGGCTGTTCATCGAAATCGGCGGCACCCCGATCCTGCAATCCTATCTCCGCGAAACCCTGCAAGCCGCCGGGTCCGAAGCGCGGATGGTGGTGACCTTGTCGCGCCGCGACCCACCCGGCGATCCGTTCCCCGCCATCATCGACCGCGCGATCGCCCAAGGCGCCGATCCGCGCGCGGCCGCAGTTTTTAGCGGCCCCAGCACCCCGCGCGGCCTGCCGCTCACCCCGTTCAACCGGGTCACGGTCAAACTTGCGCAGACCAGCGATGCGATCACCATCATTGCCCCGCTGAACGATCACCCACTTCTCGGCTTCCGTGCGGCCGAACACCCCAATGAGTGGGTGCGCCGGGTGGATACTGTGCTTGATCCGTGGCTCGCCGATCATCGGTTTGCCGGGGCCGCGGTATTGCCGGCGGCGGCGATGGCGGAAATGGCGCTGGCGGCGGCAGCCTTGCATTGGCCCGATGCCGCCGTGCTCGAAGTCGCCGAGTTGCGGCTGTTGCGTATGCTGCCGATCCCGGACGGCCGCGGGCAGGATATGCGCTTGCGTCGCCAGGATGACGGTCGCATCAGCCTCGCCAGCCGTCCGCATTTGTCGGACGAAGCCTGGACCGATCACGCCGTCGGCCAGATCGGCGCGCTGGCCACCATCCCGGCCCCCGAGCCCAGCGATTTTGTTGCCCGACGGTCGATCAGCGGCGCCGAGATCGTCAACCTCGCCGCCGGCATCGGCCTCGATTACGGCCCGGCCTTCCAACCCGTGGTCTCAGCCGATCTCGATCCCGACCATGACCGGGCGATCATCCACCTTGCATTGCCCGCGAGTGCCCCGAGCGATGACGGCTTTCTGCTGCATCCGGTGCGGCTTGACGGCGCGTTGCAGGGCTTGATTGCGCTGTTGTCGGACGGCGCGAGTGGCTTTCGTGGCGCCGGGATGGTGCCGTCGCAGATCGGCCGCCTGCTGGTCCGCCGGGGCGCACCCGCGCCGGTTACCGCCGAAATTCACGTCCGCCGCCGTGGCACACGCTCCGTCGTCGCTGATGTCGTGCTGCGCGATGCGGTGGGCATGGTGGTGGCACGGGCGTGGGATTGCTGGATGCACCGCGTGCCGCTCGCCCATGGCAGTGCCGCGGCCGATCCGGCGTTCCGGTTTGACCTGCTGCCCGCAATAAGCCTGGACCAGTCCGTCGCTGGCTTGGCCGGGGCTGCGTTGCAGGCGGTGATGGCGGCCCCGGTCGCGGTCGATGCCCGCAACGAAGCCGTGGCCGAGGCGGCAGAATTGCTGCGCGGTTGCGTGTTGGCGGCAGCCTTCGCTGCCTTTGCCGGGCAGGATACCCGCCCGCTGCGGACCCCGTATGCGCGCGCTTTGATGGCGGCCCTGGTGGAGACCGGCTTTGCGGAGGCCGATGCGGCCAGTGCGTCTGGCTGGCGGCTGGTGGCCGATGCCGACCTGCCGGCTGCTGGCGAAATCTGGCGTGCGGTCTATGCCGATCACCCCGACCTCGCGCCGGAACTGGCGTGGATTGCCGCCGCAATTGAGCGTTTGCCCCACGTGCTGGGATCGCACGGATGGGGCGATGACGGCAGCACCGATCCCAGCCATGGTGCCGTGCTGCCGGCCGAGGCCGCCAGTAATCGCCGGATCGGCGATGCGCTGATCCAGGCCGCGACTGAATTTGCCGAGGCCTGGCCGGTGGAAATCCCGCTGCGGGTGCTCGATTTGGGCGGTCGTGCCGATATCGCGGCCGCCATCGCCGCAACCGGCCGCCGGGTGGTGCATGTCGCCGTCCAGATGGCCGGTGAACCCAATGAACGGGCCGCCAGCCGGTCAGGTTCCGCCACCCAGCCCGGCGCCCTCGAAACGGTGAAGCTGGTTTGGGACCCGTCCACCGAGGGCGCCAAGCTACCGGCATCCGATCTTGTGGTTGGGATCGGCACGGGATTGCGCTTTGGTCCCGGCCTGTTGCCAGCGGTGCAAGCGGCACTTGCCGACGGTGGGGCGCTGCTGCTGGTTGAGCCAACGGCGGGGCTGGGATGGATATTTGTCTCCGGCCAGGACGCTAGCTGGTGGGACGGGCTGGGCAATGATGGCGCGGCCCTGCTCGATGGCGACGAATGGACCCGCATGCTGGAGGCGCAAGGCTTTGCTGGGATCGCGGTGCGCGACCTGCCGGGCCTGGTGCTGCCGGCAGCCCTGGTAATGGCGCAGATGCCGCCGGTCGCAGCGATCGCGTCGGACCAGGCCCCGCGATCCGATGGATCGCAGATTGTTCTGCTGGCCCGCCCCGGTGCGCTGCGCAATGCGCTCCAGGCAGCCTTCGCGGCGGACGACCTGCCGTGCCGGGTGCTCGATTTCAACACCCGTCCCGACCCCGAGATGCTGCGCGGCCGGATTGTTATCGCCTTGCCGCCCGCCGATCTGCGTGCAGGGCCCGGTCTGCCGCGCGCGTTGGCCGCTATCACCGACATCGCGCTGGCCTGCGCCGGTCGCGCCGAGGCGATGGTGCTGGTCACCGAAGGCGGCTTGCAGCCAAAAGCTGGCCCGCATGTGCCGGCTGCTGCGGCCTTTCTCGGCATGGCGCGGGTGCTGGCCAATGAATGCGCGCCGTTGCGCCTGCGGCGGATTGATTTGTGCCCCGGCCTCGCCCCGGCCCAGGCGGCAGATCGGCTGATCGCCGAATTGCTCGGCGCCGATGATGGCGAAGCCGAGATTGTGCTGACCGCGACTGGGCGGATGGTGCCGCGCCTGCGTCACGGACTGCCAAGTGCACCGCAATCTGGGCCGCGCCATCTGGTCATCGGCCATCCCGGGCAACTCGGCACCCTGGCCTGGGCGCCGATCGCGATGCCCGAACCGGCGTTGCAACCGGGCGAGCTGCGCCTGCGGATCGAGGCCGCCGGCCTCAACTTCCGCGATGTGATGTGGGCGCAGGCATTGCTGCCGGAAGACGTGCTGATGGATGGCTTTGCCGGTCCAACCTTGGGCATGGAAGCCGCCGGCACGGTGATCGCGGTCGGCCCTGGGGTGGATTTCGCCGTCGGTGACGCAGTGTTCGGCTTTGTCGCCGGCAGCTTCGCCAGCCGCGCGGTGGTGCGCACCGAGGCTGTCACCCGGCGTCCGGGTCGGCTTACTGCGCCCCAGGCGGCAACCGTACCGGTCACCTTCATGACCGCCGTTTACGCGCTGGAGCATTGCGCTCGGCTGCAATCGGGCGAACGGGTGCTGATCCATGCTGGCACTGGCGGTGTCGGGCTTGCCGCCATCCAGGTTGCAAAGGCTGCCGGCGCCGTGATTGCCGCGACCGCCGGTACGCCGGCCAAGCGCGCCCTGCTGAGCCAGCTCGGGGTTGATCTGGTGCTCGACAGCCGCGACCTCGGCTTTGCCGATGCGCCCCGCGAAGTCTGGCCCGATGGGGTGGATGTGGTGCTTAACTCGCTCGCCGGCGAGTTCATGGATCGCAGCTTGGCCCTGGTGCGCCCGTTTGGACGCTTTGTGGAAATCGGCAAGCGCGATTTCGTCGAAAACCGTGTCACCAGCCTGCGCCCGTTGCGGCAAAACGTGACCTATTTTGCCGTCGATGTAGACCAGCTGCCGCGTGCCCGCCCCGAGCTCGCTGCACGCATGCTGGCCGATATCAGTGCGCGGATGCAGGATGGCAGCTTGCAGCCATTGCCGGCCACGCTGTTTGCCGACCACGACGTCGAGGCCGCGTTCCGGATGCTGCAGGCCGCCACCCATATGGGCAAGATCGTGGTTTGCCCGCCGCACGATGCCCCTGCCAGCGGCACCGCAAGCGCGCCATTGGCACGGCGAGGCACGGTGGTTGTCGTCGGCGGCGTGCAAGGCTTCGGGCTCGCGACCGCACGCTTCCTTGCCGAACAGGGGGTGAAGCATCTCGCCTTGATTTCCCGCCAGGGGGCCGCGACCGCCGGTGCGGTGGCAGCCCTTGGGGAACTCGCGGGTCTTGGTGCGGCGGCGCGGGCCTATGGCTGCGATGCCGCCGATGCCAACACCTTGGCCGCCACCCTTGCCACGATCCGCGCCGAGCAGCCGCCGATCATCGGCGTTATCCATGCCGCCGCGGTGCTTGATGACGGGGCTGCCACCAGCATGACCGCGGCGCGCTTTGCGACGGTGCTCGCGGCCAAGTTGGCGATCGCGGAAAATCTCGACCGGCTGACCGCGGATGACGATCTCGCGTATTTTGTGATGTATTCGTCGGCCACCACCGCGCTGGGCAATCCCGGTCAGGCCAATTACGTGGCGGCCAATGCGGCACTCGAAGGTCTGGCACGCCGGCGCCGCGCTGCCGGCCGGCCAGCGCTCGCGGTCGGCTGGGGACCGATCGCCGATGTCGGAATTCTGGCCCGCGACACCGACACCGCCGGAACCCTGAAGCGCCGCATGGGGGCAACCGCGATGCCCGCCAGCGAGGCGCTCGCCGCCCTTCCCGGCCTGCTTGCCCAATCTGCCATGCCGGGTGGGGTGGCGGTTGCGCATTATGCCCGGCTCGACTGGACCCAGCTTGGCGGGGTGCTGCCGGTGCTGGCGGAAAAATCCTTCAGCGTGCTGCGCGATGGTGCGCCAAGCAGCGCGCTAGGCGGGCGTGATATGCTGGAACGGCTGCGTGCGGTTCCCGCCGCCGAGGCCGCTGTTCTGTTGCGCGCTTTGGTGCGCGAGGAAGTTGCCCGCATTCTCCAGCTTGGGGTCGCTAACGCCGGCGATCTGGCGCTCGACGTGCCGCTGCCCCGACTCGGGCTCGACAGCCTCGGGGGGATGGAACTGCGCGGCGCACTCGAAGCTAGGCTTGGTATTCCGGTGCCGCTTGCGTCGGTATCGGACACGCTCACCATTGAAGCTTTGGTGCTGCGCATCCGCGACGCCGCTTTGGGTCAGGCCAATGATACCGCGCTGCAAGTCGCGATGGAGCGGCATGAGGGCAAGGTCGCCGTTGAACCTGCCAATGCCCAACATGTTGAGGCCGGGCAATGAGCCTGACGACCAACGCCAAGCTGGCTTTATTGACCCGGCTGTCGCGCAAGGCGCCGGCGGCCGCCACGCCGCTGCCCTCCAACCTCGACCGCGACCGCGCGATCGGCTGGAAGGATTTGCCCAATGGCGGCGAACTTGCGCTGGTGCATGATGCCGGCATCGCGCTCGGGCTGGAAAACCCGTATTTTCGTATCCATGATGGAATGGCCGACGCCGAAACCACCATCGGTAACCGGCGCTACATCAATTTCGCCTCTTACAATTACATCGGCCTGAACGGCGACGCGCGGGTTGCCAACGCTGGCAAGGCGGCGATTGATCGCTATGGTGTTTCGGCATCGGCCAGCCGGGTGGTGTCTGGCGAACGCCCGATCCATGGCGAACTCGAAACCGCCATCGCCGGGCTTTACAACGCGGAGGCCGCCATCGCGATGGTGAGCGGACACGCCACCAACGTGACGGTGATCGGCACGCTGCTCGGTAAAAACGACCTCGTGCTGCACGACGCGGCCATCCATAACAGCGCCGTTGAGGGTGCCAAGCTGTCAGGCGCGCGGCGCATTGCCTTCGCGCACAATGATTTGCGCGCCGCCGAGCGCGAGTTGGTTGCCCATCGCGGACGGGCCGGGCGCGCGCTGCTGGTGATCGAAGGCCATTACAGCATGGATGGCGACCTGCCCGACCTTGCCGGCTTCATCGCGCTCGCCCGCCGCCACAAGGCCTGGCTGATGGTCGATGAAGCCCATTCCCTCGGTGTGCTGGGCGCGACCGGTCGGGGCATTGCCGAACACCAAGGCGTCGATCCGGCCGGGGTCGATATCTGGATGGGCACGCTGAGCAAGACTTTGTCGGCCTGTGGCGGCTATATCGCCGGACAGGAACGGCTGATCAGCTATTTGAAGTATTCCGCGCCGGGCTTCGTTTATTCGGTTGGCATGCCGCCAGTGCTGGCCGCCGCCGCCCTCGCCTCGATCGAGGTTATGCTGGCCGAACCGGAGCGCGTTGCAAAACTGCAGGCCAATTCGACCTTGTTCCTGCGCCTGGCGCGCGCCGCCGGCTTTGAGACCGCCGACAGCGCCGGCATGGCAATCGTGCCGGTTATTCTTGGCAGTTCTCTGGTTGCCGCACGTCTTGCCCAGGAAATGTTCGACGCTGGCATCAACGTCCAGCCGATCCTGTATCCGGCAGTTCCCGAACGATCGGCGCGGCTGCGCTTCTTCATGAGCTCGACCCATACCGAGGCCCAGATCCGCCAGACCGTAGACATCATGGCCGAAGCGGTGGTCCGGGTGCGAAAGATGAAAACCTTTGGGCAATGACCGCGGTCGGACGCCGGGTTTTTCTCGATGGCTTCAACCTCGCGCTCGCACAGGGCACCGGGGTTGCGACCTATGCCCGCAATCTGAGCCACGCGGTGCATGGATTGGGCGCCCAGGTGGGTGTGCTTTATGGCAAACGCGCGGGTCCTTCGCGTGATCCGTTGGCGCGCGAGGTGGGGTTTTTCGACGCCGGCCCATCGAAACTGCCGCAATGGCTTGCCGATCTGTTGCGCGCGATTGCGCTGCTGCCCAAGCCGTTCGGCTTCAAGGCCTGGGAAGTGCCGATCAGCGGGGCGGTGATCGCGACCGGAATGCCGTATTATGACGAGGTCTGGAACGTCGGCGATATGTTTGGCCTCGCCGACGTGCGCTTTGAAATCGTGGGTCGGATGCTGCAGGTCCGCCTGCCCGGCAAGCCGCCTGACATCATGCACTGGACGTATCCGTTCCCGGTCCATCTGGTTGGCGCCAAGAACATCTACACGCTGCATGACCTGGTGCCGATGCGGCTGCCAGCGACCACGCTTGACAACAAGCGCCGCTACCTGCGCCTTGCCCGCGCAATCGCCCGCGACGCCGATCATATTGTCACTGTATCGGAACATTCCCGCCGCGACATCATCGACCTGCTTGGCGTGTTACCAGACCGGGTCACCAATACCTATCAGGCGGTCGAACTTCCCCAGGCGCTGCGCGACAAGCCGATGGCCCAGGTCAGCGCCGATATCAACGGCAGCTTCGGCCTCACGGCTGGCAATTATTTCCTGTTCTTTGGCGCCATCGAACCGAAAAAAAATATCGGCCGGCTGATCGAGGCCTATCTCGCCAGTGGTGTCAGCGGCCCGCTGGTGATTGTCGGCAAGAAGGCGTGGAAATCTGATGGCGAAATGAAACTGCTGTTCGACGATCATATCCGCTATTTGCAGTCCGACGGCCCCAACACCTACACCCGCAACCGGGTGATGCATCTCGAATACGCGCCGTTTCCGCTGCTGGTCAGCTTGATCCGGGGGGCGCGGGCGGTGCTGTTCCCCTCGCTCTACGAAGGCTTCGGGCTGCCAGTGCTGGAAGCGATGCTGTTGGGCGCGCCGGTGATGACCACTAACACCTCGTCTTTGCCGGAACTGGTGGGCGATGCGGCGATGACCGTCGATCCGTACGATGTCGCGGCGATGTCGCAGGCGATCCGCGCGCTGGATGCCGATGATGGTTTGCGCGCCCGGCTATCGGCGATGGGGCCTGGGCAGGCGGCATTGTTCAGTCCGGAACGCTATCAGGAGCGACTTGGCGCGGTTTATGACCGGGTATGGAAATGACTGCCGCCGGGATTGGGTCATCGGTTAAAGGCCCGGCGGGGTCTTCATTGGTGGCGTGATACGTCACCGCAAACCCAGGCCGACATCACCCACGACGCGAACAGCCTGCTTTGGGCGTCCTTGTCACAAATTAACACAATCGCTTCCCCGATCTGGCGAAATATGCGCTAATTGCGTGCCATCTTTCCAAGGACCAGCCAATGTTGCGCACCAGCAGCCTGAGCGC
This sequence comes from Acetobacteraceae bacterium, assembly GCA_014377905.1. Classification (GTDB taxonomy): domain Bacteria; phylum Pseudomonadota; class Alphaproteobacteria; order Acetobacterales; family Acetobacteraceae; genus CAITOL01. Next base: position 13,540 of record JACMOQ010000584.1, read on the forward strand.
CGCCATTCTTGCTATGGGTATTTTGATTGCCCCGGCAACCTCGCGCGCCGACGCCACCCAGGCCGAGGCGACCGCGATGCGAACCAGCATCAACGGCTTCATCCTGCAATTCGCCGGCCTGCCAGCCATTGCCGACATGCTGACCCCGGTGGTGACCCCGGAAGGCGATCATCTGCGGCTTGCCTTTGCCTGGGAGGCAATCGGGCCAATTGTCGATTATTCGCTGAGTGCGGGCGCAATCACCGCCAATGCCCGTTCGCTGGGCGGCGGGCGCTGGGCGATCGATGATCTGCGTTTCCCGAACAAGCTGGTCGCGGGCGGCGACAAGGGGGGCTACGGGGTGACAATCACCCTGGGCGAACAATCCGGCAACCTGATTTTTGACCCTGCGCTGGCAACCAGTTCGACCCTTGATATGAAATTGCGCGGATTGTCAGTTATCTCGCTGGCACCGCAAGGTGCGAGCACCCAGCGGCGCGAGACGGTGGAAATTCACGCCGTCTGGCAACCGCGCGGCGATGGCCGGATCGATATGCGCACCGACATGATCGAAACCGGCTACGCGATCGGCATCCCGACCCAGGGTGGCACGCCGATCAACGTGATGGTCGATCGGTTGACCAGCAAGACGGAGCTTAAGAACATCGCCCTGATCGAGCTCGGCGCGTTGATCCAAGACGCGCTGGCACTGGGCCGGAAGCCGGAAACCATCGGGATGATGGTTGCCGGCATGACCAAGCCGAGCAAGGACATGCTGGCGATGGCCCGCCGTGGCCTGGGCGTGCTGGCCGGGTTAATGGATGGCATCGATGCCGAATCAACCGCGACCGGCATCCACATCCAGGCTGGCAACATGGATTTTGGCGTCAAGAAACTCGCCGTGGCACTGCATACCGGTGCCGCTGACGGCGCGTTACAGGCCAATATGCCGATCAGCGTCGAAGGGCTCGACCTCGGGGAGTTGGTGAAGGGCCCGTTGAAGGAGGTCCTGCCGCAGCGGATCAGCCTAACCCCGACGGTTGGCGGGATCGACAAGGGCGGGCTGTTCGCGATGTTGCGCCAGGCGGTTGATGGCAAGCTGGCCGATCCGGCCGCGTGGCAAGCCGCGGTCGAGAAATTGCTGATCAGCAACCCGGTGACCTTCACGATTGACGATCTTGTGGCCGATTTCGGATTGGCCAAGCTCGAAGGCGCTGGCGAAATCGAAGTGGCGTCGGCAACCGAAGTCACCGGACGGGCTGAATTGCGGGCAACCGGGCTCGATGCACTCATCCGGCGGGCCAACGTGACGCCGGAATTGAAGATGGTGGCGCCGATCCTGATCTTCCTGAAAGGCATCGGCGAACCTGATGGGCGCGAAATGGTCTGGCGGGTCGCGTTTAGCGATGGCAAACTGAGCGTCAACGACACCCAGCTGTCGGATATATTGCCCGGCAAATAGCGCGGGACGAGGGGGGCGAATGACCAGCCAGACCATATCGCGTTTCACCAGCCTGACCGGGATGTTCCGTCCGCGTTCGGTCGCTGTGGTGGGTGCCTCGGCGGATGCCGCGCGGATTGGCGGGCGGCCGATTGATCTGATGCTGAAACAGGGCTTCGCTGGCGCGATTTACCCGGTCAATCCGGGGCGGGACATGGTGCAGGGGTTGAAATGCTACGCCAGCGCCAGCGCATTGCCGGCCGTGCCGGACGTGGCGATTGTGGCAGTGTCGGCCGACATTGCCATCACCGCGGTGGCCGATCTTGCCAAGTTGGGGGTGAAGAACACCATTATGCTGTCGGCGGGGTTCGCCGAGGTTGATGAGGCGGGGGCGGCAGCCCAGGCGCGCATGGTCGCCATCGCGCGCGCCGCCGGGATGCGGCTTCTGGGGCCGAACTGCCTGGGCCTGTTCAACGCGCCGATCAATTTTTACGCGACGTTTTCGGCCGCCTTCGACAGCGGCTGGCCGACGCCGGGGCGGATCGGAATTGCCAGCCAGTCCGGTGCCTACGGCACCCATGTGTTCGCCGCGATGCGCGACCGCGGCATCGGCACACCGCTGATGGTGACGACGGGCAATGAAGGCGATGTCACCATTGGCGATATTATTGGCTGGATGGCGGAAGACCCGGATACTGACGTGATCGCGGCTTACGCGGAAGGTATTCGCGAGGCTGACAGCTTTATCGCGGCACTGACCGCGGCGCGCGCCGCCAAGAAGCCGATCGTGATGATGAAGGTCGGGCGCAGCGCGTTGGGCACCGCGGCAGCCCAGTCCCATACCGCCTCGATCGCGGGGGATGACGCGGTGACGGACGCGGTGCTGCGCGAATTCGGCGTCGTGCGGGCACGCACCACCGAAGAAATGATCGACATCGCGGTGACGGCCACCCGGAAAATCTATCCGGTCGGCAATACTCTCGGGGTTTTCACCGTCAGCGGTGGCGCGGGGGTGTTGATGAGCGATGCCGCCGAACAGCTTGGGCTGGCGATGCCGGAAATGCCGCAGGATGCGCAGGATCGCCTGCGCGCCATCATCCCGTTCTGCGCGCCGCGCAATCCGGTCGATTGCACTGCCCAGGTGACCAACCAGCCAGGATCGCTGGGCGAATTCGCCCGCGCAATCGTGGTGGATGGCGGCTATAAATCGATCCTGTCATTCTGGTCCCAGGCTGGAGCGACCGAGGCCAATATCGCGCGGCTGACCACGACGATGGGGCCGTTGATGGCCGAACACCCGGACCGGCTGTTCATGCTGTCAGTGCTGGTGCCGACAGCGGTCAAGGCGATTTACGAAAGCGCCGGCTTTGTGGTGATGGAAGACCCGAGCCGGGCGGTCGCCGCGATCCACGCCATGGGGCGGTTTGGCGATGGGTTTGCAGCCCCTGCCCTGGCCGCCCCGCCAGTGGTGCCGCGCGTGGCGCTGCCAGCGGTGACGCCAACCGAGGCAGAGGCCAAATCATTTCTCGCCCAGGCCGGAATTGTGTCTGCCGCTGAGATCGTTGCAACGTCCGCCGATGCGGCAGTGGCGGCGGCGACTAAAATCGGCTTCCCGGTGGTAATGAAGATCGTGTCGCCTGATATCACCCATAAATCCGAAATCGGGGGCGTATTGCTCGATGTTGGCGATGAGGCCGCGGTGCGCGCCGGATTCGCCACCTTGATGCAGCGCGGCGGAACCGTGGCCGGTGCGCGGCTTGCCGGCGTGCTGGTCGCGCAACAGTTGAAGGGCGGGGTGGAGTGCATTCTTGGCATCCATCGCGACCCGGTTTTTGGCCCGATCGCGATGTTCGGCCTGGGCGGGATTTTCGTCGAGATCATGAAAGATGTGGTTTTCCATCGCTGCCCGTTCGGCGAGGACGTGGCCGAAACCATGATCCGTTCGATCAAATCGCTGCCGCTGCTGACCGGCGCGCGCGGCCGCCAGCCCGCCGACATCAAGGCGCTGGCCACCATGCTTGCGCGCCTGTCGGTGTTCGCGCATCAAGCAGGAGAAAATCTGGCCGGCATCGACCTTAACCCGGTCCTTGCCATGCCCGAAGGGCACGGCGCGTTCGCGGTGGACGCGGTTATTGACGTGACACAAAGCTGAAGGAACTGGGAGCGAATGATCAACAAGATCGTACCCTCGATGGCGGAAGCCGTCGCGGGGGTCAAGGACGGGATG
>JACMOQ010000585.1 GCA_014377905.1 Acetobacteraceae bacterium
ATGTTCTTCGGACCGCAGCATGTCACGGAAATCGAGCGCAGCGTTGGCGGTTTCCGCGCTGCGGGCGCCTGACGGGGGCGTTCCACCCTAAGTCAGAGTGGGGTGGACCCTCCCAGCAGGCTGGTCAACTTGGTCGAAGCCCGCACATATTCGATGCGCAGACTGATGAGTAGCCCATTTTCGGTTTCTCCATCCGCGTTGGCGGCAGCCTCCTCGATACGCACGCAACAGGTCCGCAGCCTGTCCGCGCCGAGATAGGCCGAGCTCGACTTCAGGGTGTGGGCGGCCTGACGGACGGCGACATGATCGCCTGCGGTCATCGCGCGAGCAATTTCGTTGACCAGCGCTTCACCGTCGGCCAGGAATTGCTGCAACACGCGATGCACCAAGCCTTCGTTGCCGGCAGTTTCGATTTCACGCAGCCGGCCAATGGCGCCGGGGTCGATTACCGCGAGTTCGCCCACTCCCGCCTGATCTTGTGCGTCGGCGGCCAGATTGGCACTGTCACTCGGCACCCAGGCTGCAATGGCCTCGGCCAGTACGGCCCTGGTCACGGGTTTGGTCAGATGTTCGTCAAAACCTGCTGACAGGCTTTTTGCACGATCGCCGGGCAAGGCGTGGGCGGACAGCGCGAGCACCGGCGTTTTGTCACCAATGCGCTGCTGGGCTGCACGGATCGCGGTGGTTGCCGCAAATCCGTCCATGCGCGGCATCTGCAAATCCATCAGCACAAGATCGAACAACCCCGATCGGTATAAATCAACCGCATCCTGCCCATCGACGGCAGATGTGACGATGCAGCCCAGGCTTTGCAGCAGGCCGCGGCCGACCTCCATGTTCACCGCATTATCTTCAACCAGCAGCACCCTGACCGCTTTGCGTCCGCTCGCGGCAGCAATCTGTGCACTGCGGCGCGGTTCAACGCCTGCCATTGGCACACTCAACGGGGCACCCTTACGCAGGGTCGCGGTGAACCAGAAGGTCGATCCAACCCCAACCTCGCTGCGCACCCCGACCTCGCCGCCCATCATCGCACAAATCTGTTTGACAATCGAAAGCCCCAACCCGGTGCCACCGAACTCACGCGTGGAGGAGCCATCGACCTGGGCAAAGGCGTCAAAAATAATTGCCTGCTTGGCGGCCGAAACACCAATGCCGGTGTCGGAAACCTCGAACTTAAGGACCACGACGGCGCCACGATCCTCCGCCAACGACACGACCAGCTTGACTTGCCCATGGCTGGTGAACTTCACCGCATTGCCGAGCAAATTGGTCAAAACCTGGCGCAACCGGTACTGATCGCCGATCAGGTTCAGCCGCAGGGCGTCGGGCAAAACCATGTCGAGGCCAAGCCCCTTAGCCCGCGCCGGCTCGATGAACAGTTCATGGGCTTCGGCGACGACGGTGGCGAGATTGAACGCGCCATGTTCAAGCTCAAGCTTACCTGCTTCGATCTTCGACAGATCCAGGATGTCATTGATCAGGCCAAGCAGCGCTGTTCCCGATCGCGTAACGGTTTCCGCAAAACGCTGCTGGCGGTCATCCAGCGCGGTTTGGCGGAGCAATTCAACCATGCCCAACATACCGTTGAGCGGGGTGCGGATTTCGTGGCTGATATTCGCAAGAAATTGCGATTTTGCGTTATTCGAGAGTTCGGCCTGCTTCAACGCCTCACGGGTTTGGGCATTTCGTCGCTGCAGGCTTTCAACCATGGTGTTGAAGGCGCGGCCCAGGCGACGAATTTCGCGCGGCACCAACCCCACAAATTCTGGCACCTTGGCAGTGGTGTCACCCGCCAGAATGGCATCCGCAGTCGCCGCCACCCGGCGCACCGGGCTTGCCAGAAAACTTGCGATTATCAGACTCAGCACGCTCGCGACCGCAAGCGCCACCCCGCCAACCACCCAAGCCACCAGATCGATTTCCCGCGCCCGGCGTTTCAATTCCGAGAGCGGCTGCGGCACCATCACCCCCCATCCGCTTTCGGGCACGAATGAGAACCCGGCGATCATATCGTCCTTGAACGCCGGGGAGTAAAATTGATCCACCCCGGTCTGGCGCGCCATCATTTTCTTCACTGTCGGCACTGCCGACAAATCCTGCATCCGCGCCACCCATTCCTTGAAGGGATGCGCGATCGCGAGCCCGTTGGCGTCGGTGATCACCGCATGTCCGCGCTCGCCAAAGGCAATCACCGATTGCAGCCGCACCAGATATTCGGTGGTCACTTCGCCCACCGCCAGGCGTCCGTTCGGCAACGCCTTGACCAGGTAGAAGGCCGGACGCCCATTGGGATCACGCCGCAAATTGCTTAAAATCGGGCCATCGTTCCCGCCATCCGATGTGCGGGTTGCGGCCAGCGCACGCAAATCGGCAATCCCGCGCGCCCCGATCTCCTGCGGTGTGGGCAATTTCTTCACCGGCAAAAACGCCTCAATCGTGCCATCGGCGGCAAAGACACAGACATGGACGAAATCGAGCAAGTCGAGCAGTTGGGTCAAGCCGGGGGTGTCGGGATTGAGGGTTCCAGGGGCAATCGCCACCATGAAGACAGCTTTTATATCAACCACATACCGCGACATTGTCGATGTCAGGTTGCGGGCCACTAGCAGATGCCGTTCACGCACAGAATCGACTTCACGTTCGAACGATGCCTGGGCTTCCCAGATATCCAAGGTCAGGACCGGAATGGCTGCAACCGCGGTCAGCGCCACAAAAAGCAGGTATTGCAGACGGATGCCGTCGGATAGTCGTTGCCAAATACTGCGTCGCGCCATAGTCCCCGCAGGCCCAGCCTTCGGGGGGGACATTCCTTTGGCGGCATCCTGTGGCACTGTCGTTTCGGTCACACGGTCTTCCATCTACGTGGGTCGCGACACCAAAAACGAAACTTTGCCATTGTCGGGCTTGGTCGCTTTGGAGTGCCGCCTGACCCTAAATTAGGCTCAAAAAGACTAGTTTGGCAAAGTTAGTTATTTATTAATAAAGCACATGGTTCACCCCGCCACAACAGGATTGCCGTGCCGAAATATGCCGCGACCTGTGCATTGACGGCATCGCCATCACTTGCGACGGTCCGTCGTTCAAACCCTACCGTCACCCCTTCAATCTGGAGCACCTCTGATGGATATCACCGGCCTGCCGTTCGATGCCGAAGCCATGCTGGCGGGCCTACGCCCCTGGGTAGAATGCGAATCCCCCACTTTCGATGCCACCGCTGTCGGCCGGATGATGGACCTTGCGAGCCGCGACCTTTTGGTTGCGGGCGCCCGCATTGAACGGATTGCTGGACGCATGGGCTTTGGCGACTGCGTGCGGGCGAGTTTTCCGCATGCCTCGTCCACACCCGGAATTCTGGTGATGGGGCATCTCGACACCGTCCACCCAATTGGCACCCTGGCCAAGCTGCCATTCCGCCGCGACGGCGCACGCTGCTACGGGCCCGGCATCTGGGACATGAAGGGCGGCAACTACATTGCCTTGGAAGCCATTCGCCAACTGGCCCGCGCCGGCATCGCCACGCGCTTGCCGGTGACGGTCTTGCTGACCTCGGACGAAGAAATCGGCAGCCCCAGCACCCGCGACGTGATCGAGGCCGAAGCCGCGCGCCACAAATACGTGTTGGTGCCCGAACCCGCGCGCCCCGATGGCGGCGTTGTCACCGGACGCTACGCGATTGCCCGCTTCAACCTCGAAGCTACCGGCCGGCCGAGCCATGCCGGCGCCGCCCCCGGCGCCGGGCGCAGCGCCATCCGCGAAATGGCCCGCCAGCTTATTGCGATCGAGGACATGACCACGTCCGACTGTACTTTCAGCGTCGGCGTTATCAACGGCGGCACCTGGGTGAACTGCGTCACCACCTCCTGCACCGGCGAGGCGCTCAGCATGGCCAAACGCCAGGAGGACCTCGACCATGGGGTGGCGGCGATGCTTGCGCTGCGCGCTTCCAGCAATGACACCCAGTTTCAGGTTACCCGTGGCGTGACCCGCCCGGTCTGGGAGGCCGACGGCAAGACCATGGCGTTATACGACCATGCCCGCGGCATTGCGCGCACGCTGGGGTTCGACATCAGCCATCAAAGCTCGGGCGGCGGATCGGATGGTAATTTCACCGGGGCGATGGGGATTGCGACGCTTGATGGGCTGGGCGTGGCAGGCGCCGGAGCGCATACACTTGAGGAGCATATTATTGTCGATAGCTTGGCGGTGCGCGGGCGATTGATGGCGGGGTTGCTGGCGACTTTGGCGTAGCGCGGATGTGATCCGCCGTCTGGTCGTCGCACGCCAAAAGGCGGCGGATTTTATCCGGCCTCCGATACGTGCATCAAGTAGGCGCTACCGATGCTGCAAAGCTGGGAAGCTTCGATCAAGGCGGCGGCCTAAGTACAGACCGAAAGTCACGCGCGGGCGGCCCGGCAAGGCGAACACCACAGGCGGCAATGCCTCGATCGCTGCGAACGTGCGCGCATAATCAGCGCGGATGCGCGCCTCGGACTGGCGCGGTGCGATAATCAGGATATCGTCGCCCACCACCGGGCCGGGCGCGAACAGATACTGCCGCGCATCGATGTTGAGGCAAATCACCGCCGGATCGCCACCGAGCGCGTAGTCGATCTTGCCGGCATCCGACCAGTTCGGGGCGGCAATGCGGTGGCCAAGCAAGCCGCGTTCGGCCAGGGCGCCGCGCAACGGCGTCCAGTCCAACGCTTGCAAACCTGGATCGTTCGGCAACGGCCAGGGATTGACCCGCAGCAGCAGCACCGCGACGACCGCCGCCGAGACCAATATCCCAGCGGTGGCCCACGCGAGCAGGCGCGGTTGCCGCGCGGCCAGCCAAACGCCGAGCAATGGAAACAGAAACAAATATCCAGCGGCCGCCCAATGGAACAAAATTCTCGGCGACCACAACGCCAGCACCACGAACAGGAGAATCGGCCCGACCGCCATGCTCGCCAGCAAGCGCCCCCGCCAGTCGCCGCGCCGCAACGCGGTCCACAGCACCAGCATCATCGGCAACCAGATCCATGGCAGCACAAATAATGCCTCGCCGGCCAGAACCGTCATCGGACCGAGCGGGTTGAACCGTGCCCCGCCTGCCCGGCCGCCCTGGAAGGCGAAGCTGATCCAGTCATGCGACGCGTTCCAGATCAGAACGGGCGAAAACACCTCAATCGCCACCACCAGCGCCAACCAGGGATAGGGCGACTGCAGCAATCGGCGGTGGCGGGGGACGGCGAACAGATAAACCAGCACCCCGAGGATGGGCAGCACGGCGGTGTATTTCGACAGCAGCGCCAACCCGGCGCCGACACCCGCGCCAATCCAATCCGCCGCGTTGGGCTTTTCCAGCCCGCGCACCAGGCACAACGCCATGATGAGCAGGCCGCAAATCATCGGCCCATCCGGCAGCACCCAGCTTGCCGAGCTTACCCCGAACACCGGCGACAGATTGAACGCCAGCGCGGCCCATAGCCCGGCGCGTTCATCATAGAGCGTCGCCGTGAGCCGAAACATCAGCCAGGTTGAGATCGCAAACAGCGCAATGAACGGCAGCCGCACCGCGACGGCACTGTCATTCCACGCAAGCTGCAGCATCCACCACGCCATCGGCGGATGGTCAAAATAGCCCCACGCGAGCACCCGCCCGCTGGCAACCATGTAGCTTTCGTCAACCCCGAGGCCGATTGCCCCGGCAAACGCCAGGCGGATCGCGGTCGAAACCGCGATCAGCCAAAGCACGTATTTCGTCATTGCGAGCGCGTGGCGATGACGGTTATGATTTTAATCCGCGCGAACGTTCTGCTTCTGCTCGCCCAGGCCATCAACGCCGAGCGTCATCACGTTGCCGGCCTTGAGCCAGATCGGGCTGGGCTTCTTGCCCATGCCCACACCCGGCGGGGTGCCGGTGGCGATGATATCACCCGGATGCAGGGTGATGAAATGCGACACGTAGCTGACGATCTGGATCACGTTGAAAATCATCGTCTTGGTGCTGCCGGTCTGCATCCGCACGCCATCAACGTCGAGCCACATGCCGAGGGTCTGCGGATCGGGGATTTCGTCCTTGGTCACCAGCCACGGCCCGGTCGGCCCGAAAGTGTCCGCACCCTTGCCCTTGTCCCAAGTGCCGCCACGCTCGTTCTGGAAAGCGCGCTCGGACACATCGTTCACCACGCAATAGCCGGCAACATGCTTCATCGCGTCGGCTTCGGAGACGTATTTGGCGCGGGTGCCGATGACGACGCCGAGCTCGACTTCCCAGTCAGGCTTGGTGGAGCCCTGGGGGATCACCACGTCATCATTGGGGCCTTGGAATGCGCCGAGCGATTTCAGGAAGATGATCGGCTCGGTCGGCGGGGTGGCGCCGGTTTCGGCGGCGTGGTCAGCGTAGTTGAGGCCGATGCAGACGAAATTCAGCGGGCGCGCGATGCATGGCCCGATGCGCGGGGTGCCGTAAACCTTCGGCAACGTCGCCGGATCGACGGCTGCAATCCGCGCCAGCACGTTGGGGGCGAGGGTCGTGCCGTTGATGTCGGTGACAATGTCGGTGAGTTCGCGCAACTGGCCGTCGGCATCGAGGATGCCGGGTTTTTCTGCGCCAGCGGCGCCGTAGCGGACGAGTTTCATCTTGGGGTCCTTTTCATAAGCGAGGCAGAGGAAGGGTGTTCTTTTTGTGAACAAAAAGAACCAAAAAAACTTTTCGACACTTTGTTGCCGTTGGCGTGCGCACCCGGTGAGTTGGCACGCCAACGGCAACAAAGTCGTGAAGTTTTTTTGCTTCTTTGTTTTCAAACAAAGAAGACCTTCTAGAGCGATATTCCGCCATCTATAACCAATGCCTGCCCGGTGACAAATTCGGCGGCATCGCTGGCCAGATACACCGCCATCGCTGCGATCTCGTCGGCGCGCCCCAACCGGCCGAGCGGCTGGCGGGCGATGAAGGCCGCACGGGCGGCATCCATTGATCCGGCGGCAACCGCGTTCACCGCAATCCGGTCATCGAGGCTGGGGGATTGCACCGTGCCTGGGCAGATGCAGTTGCAGCGAATGCCCTGGCGCGCAAAATCTGCTGCCACCGATTTGGTCAGCCCGACCACGGCGGCTTTGCTCGCCCCATAAACGAAGCGGCCGGGAATGCCCTTCACGCTGCTGGCGACGGACGCCATGTTGATGATCGACCCACCGCCGGCCGCCAGCATCGCCGGCAGGAAGGCCGAGATCATCCGGAACATCGATTTCACATTGAGGTCGAAGGCGAAATCCCAGTCGGCTTCGGTGGCTTCCAGCACGCTGCCCTGATGCACAAAGCCGGCACAGTTGAACAGAATGTCCACCGGTTGCGCGGCGGCCTGCACGGCAGCGCTGTCGCGGACATCGAGCACCAGGGTGCGAACACCAGGCCCAGAGATTTCCGCGAGTTTTGCAGCATTCACATCGGTCGCAATCACCTGCGCGCCCTCGGCGGCGAACGCCAAGGCGGTGGCCCGGCCGATGCCCTGCGCGGCGGCAGTGACAAAGGCGGTTTTTCCCTTGAGTCGCATCAGTGCCCCTCCGAGCTAATGGTTATCCCGACTTTCGCCGCGCGTTTCCAAAACATTCAAATACAAGGTCGCATCCTCCAGACACGCGCCGCTGCCGTGCTGGCCGACCATGGATCGATAAATTTGCTCCCACGGCGTCTTGTTGACCAGCACTGGCGGCACCCAGGCCGCCCGCCTTGCGGCCAACTCGCCTTCAGGCAGCAACACATCGACGGTGAGCTTGTTGAGATCTATCTTGATCCGATCGCCGGTTTTCAACAACGCCAACCCGCCGCCGATCGCGGCTTCGGGGGATACGTTCAGGATCGATGGCGACCCCGATGTCCCCGATTGCCGGCCATCGCCCATCGTCGGCAGCGCCGAAATCCCGCGCTTCAACATCGCGGCCGGCGGCTGCATGTTCACCACCTCGGCCCCGCCGGGATAGCCGACCGGGCCGCAATTGCGGATGATCAGCACAGATTGTTCTTCCACCCCAAGATCGGGGTCATCAATCCGGTTATGATAATCTTCCGGCCCCTCGAAGACGATGGCGCGGCCTTCGAACACGTTGGGGCGGTCGGGGTTGGACAAATAGCGGGTGCGGAATTCCTGGTCGATCACGCTCATTTTCATCACCGCGTTATCGAACAGATTGCCGCTCATCACTACGTAGCCGGCGCGTTCCAGCATCGGTTTGGCGTAAGCGCGGATCACCTCGCGGTCGGCTTCGGGGAACCCGGCGATGTTTTCGCCGATTGTTTTGCCGGTGACGGTCATGGCCGTGCCATCAAGCTTACCGGCGCCGAGCAATTCACGCAGCACCGCCGGCACGCCGCCGCCGCGGTGGAACATTTCACCGAGGAAACGCCCGGCCGGCTGGCAATCGACCAGCAGCGGCACTTCCGGACCCAGGCGCTGCCAGTCATCGAGGCTATGCTCGACCCCCATATGCCGGGCGATTGCCACCATGTGGATCGGGCAGTTGGATGACGCACCCAAGGCCGCCGCGGCGCGCACCGCGTTTTCGAAGGCAGCCTTGGTCATGATGTCGGACGGGCGCAGATTTTCATGCACCATGCCGACAATGCGCCGGCCGGTTTCGTAGGCCATCTGGCCGCGTTCCCGATAAGGCGCTGGAATGCCCGCGCACCCCGGCAACGACATGCCCAACACCTCGGCCAGCGAGTTCATCGACAAGGCCGTGCCCATCGTGTTGCAATGGCCCACCGAAGGCGCCGATGAAGCCACCATTTTCATGAATTCGTCGTAGCCGATCTTGCCCTCGGCATAGAGCTTCCGCCCTTCCCAGACGATGGTCCCCGACCCCGACAGCCGGCCCTGCCACCAGCCATCCAACATCGGCCCGCCCGACAGCACGATTGCGGGGATATTCACCGTCGCCGCCCCCATCAGGCACGCAGGCGTGGTTTTGTCGCAGCCTGTGGTCAGCACCACGCCGTCGAGCGGGTAGCCATGCAAGACCTCCACCAGACCGAGATAGGCCAGATTGCGGTCCAAAGCCGCCGTCGGCCGCTTGCCGGTTTCCTGAATCGGGTGCATCGGAAATTCGAGAGGAATGCCGCCGGCATCCCTGATCCCGTCCCGCACCCGCGACGCCAGCGCGATATGATGGCGGTTGCACGGCGACAAATCGCTGCCAGTCTGGGCAATGCCAATGATCGGCTTGCCACCCTGGATTTCATCCGCTGTTAGTCCGAAATTGAGGTAACGTTCGACATAAAGCGCCGTCATCGCAGGGTTGCCTGGATTGTCGAACCAACGCCGGCTGCGCAGGCGGCCGTCCATACCGTCATCGTGGTGTGCCATGGTTTCCCCCGTGCGAAGCCCGAGCAAATTGGGCGGCGGCGGGTGGGGGTGTCAAGCAGGAGGAAGACGTTCTTTATGTTCCTCCGTCGTCGTGATAATCCGAAAAAATTACACGATCGTCATTGCGCGCTCTTGCGTGGCAATCCACGGCGACGGCGCCGAAAGTCGAGTTTGGCCCGCTGGATTGGCACGGCTTCGCCTTGCATTCATGACCCAGGGGAGTGAACGTTAGGATGCCCCCCCAAAGAGGATTTCGTTCCAGAAATTGAGAGAACCATGACACGCAGCATTTTAATCACCGGGGCGGCCAGCGGTATCGGAGCGGCGATCTGCAGGCGCATTGCCGCGCCTGGCGTGGCGATCCTGGCCCATACTCGGCGCAATCAAGCCGGGTTAGAAGCCGTTGCCCAAGCCGCGCGAGGCGCGGGCGCTACGGTCGCGACCACCCTGGGTGACCTGACCGATCCCGCCATCCCCGCCGCGCTGGTCGATCGTGCGGTGGCGGAGTTCGGCCGTCTCGACACCATCATCAGCAATGCCGGGTTCGCCGACCGCACCAAAACCGCTGATCTGACCGACGACGCCTTTGCCCGATCGCTCGATGCCATCCAATGGGGCTTCTTCCGCCTCGCCCGCGCTGCCATCCCGCATCTTGGCGCTGGTGGGCGCATCATTGCGGTCAGCAGCTTTGTCGCCCACGCGTTCCGACCTGGGGTGGCAGTATTCCCCGCCTCGGCGGCGGCCAAAGCTGGCATGGAAGCGCTGGTCAAAGCGCTCGCGCTCGAACTTGCCGCGCGCGGTGTTACGGTCAACGCGGTGGTGCCAGGCTTTATCCGCAAGGACGCCGCCGCCCATGCCGCAATCGCGCCGGAAGCCTTGCAGGCGCAGCTTGCCAACATTCCCGCCGGGCGGGTGGGCTTGCCGGATGAGGTCGCAGCCGCCATCGCTTTCCTTGCCAGTGCCGGCGCCGCCTACATCACCGGCCAAACCCTGCATGTCAGCGGGGGCTTGGTGATCTAGCCGCACTGCCCCATATCCGCCTGCATGATCGAACCCAAACGCACCAAATCCATCGCATCGCTCCGGCTGATGCTGCCCTATTTGCGGCCGTATTTGTGGCGGGTCGCGGGGGCGTCCGTTGCGCTGTTGATGGCCGCCGGTCTGGTGCTGGGCTTGGGCCAAGGGGTGCGGATGCTGATCGATCAGGGGTTTGGCGGGCAAAGCCTGGACCATCTGAACCAGGCCGCTGCGATCATGTTCGCAACTGTCGCAACACTTGCCGCCGCGACCTTCTGCCGTTTCTATCTGGTATCGTGGCTTGGTGAACGCGTCGCCGGCGATCTGCGCCGCGACGTATTCAACAAGGTGCTGACCCTTGCCCCTGATTTCTTCGAGACCGCCCGTACTGGCGATATTCTGAGCCGCATGACCGCCGATGTCAGCGTGTTGCAGGCGTTAATCGGCTCCTCGGTATCGATGTGGTTGAGGAGCGCGGTGACCTTGATCGGGGCACTCGCCATGCTGGTGGTGACGTCCCCCAAGCTTGCCGGGCTGGTGCTGCTGGTGGTGCCGTTTGTTGTCGTGCCGATCATCCTGTTCGGCCGCCGCGAACGCCGCCTGTCGCGCATTGCGCAAGACCGGGTGGCCGATCTTGGTGCCTACGCGGAAGAGGCCATTGGCGGTTTGCGTACCGTGCAGGCTTACACGCATGAGGCGATCGACCGGCTGCGGTTTGGCGAGGCAGTCGAACGGTCAGTTGCCACCGCCGTGCGCCGCATCCTGACCCGCGCGAGCCTGATCCTGGTGGTCATACTTTTAGGTTTCGGTGCCATCACCCTCAGCTTGTGGGTCGGTGGTCGAGATGTCATCACCGGGCAAATCAGCGGCGGCGATCTGGCGGCGTTTGTGTTCTACGCCGTCATGGTCGCGTCATCAGGTGCGACCATGTCGGAATTATGGGGCGAGGTGCAGCGCGCCGCCGGGGCTGCTGACCGGATCATCGAACTGCTCGACGAAGTTCCCACTATCGCCGCGCCAGTTGCCCCGGCCGCCTTCCCCGCCCCGGTTGGACGCATTGAATTCGACCGCGTCGGCTTCCGCTATCCGGCCCGGCCCGATACCGCAGCCCTCGCCGATTTCAGTCTGACGGTGGAGCCCGGCGAGATGGTCGCGCTTGTCGGGCCATCCGGCGCCGGCAAGACCACCGTGCTGCAATTGCTGTTGCGCTTCTACGATCCGCAATCGGGCGCGATCCGCGTTGATGGCACCAACATCGCCGCGGCCGATCCGACCGCGTTGCGCCAACGCATCGGGTTGGTGGCGCAAGACCCGGTGATATTTTCCGCTAATGCGTGGGAAAACATCCGCTACGGCCGCCCGGACGCGACCGATGCCGAGGTGCGTGCCGCAGCACACGCCGCGGCCGCCGATTTCCTCGACGATCTGCCCGAAGGGTTTGACACCTTCCTCGGCGAAAAAGGCGTGCGCCTATCCGGCGGCCAGCGCCAGCGTATCGCCATCGCGCGCGCCATTTTGCGTGATGCGCCGATCTTGTTGCTGGATGAAGCGACATCGGCGCTTGACGCCGAAGCCGAGGCCGCGGTGCAACACGCGCTGTCAGTGTTGGCGACTGGGCGGACGACGTTGGTGGTTGCCCATCGGCTGGCGACAATTCGCCGTGCCAACCGGATTGTGGTGATCGAGGCCGGGCGGGTGGTGGCGACGGGAACGCATGATGAACTGGTGCGCGAGGGTGGGTTGTATGCAAGGCTGGCGGCGTTACAGTTCGATTTGGCAACCTGATGCATGCCCTTTTTCCATTGTTGCGAATGGACCTCCAACGTTCCGAACGATGAAATGATCAAGGTGGCCAACCTACGACTTTGGCCACCAAACCGCGTTTTACTGGATTAAAAGTAACTGCCCAGTCAGGTCCGCGTAGCCAACGATAACTTGGCTCGAGACACCCTCATCCCGGCGCGCTCTCAAGGGAAGAGGTGGCAACATTTCTCCCCTCGGGAGACGGCCGCGGTAGGGGTGCCTTGGATGGTGAAAGGGTGGAATGCCAAGCGGCATACCACCCTACGAAGAAAGCGCGATAGTATTCTGACTGGGGAGAATCGCCATGCAAGAATACGACTACATCATCGTCGGCGCCGGGGCGGCCGGCTGCGTGCTTGCCTACCGCCTTGGGGCTGATCCGTCGCTGAAAATTGCGGTGCTGGAAGCGGGCGGCGCCGACCGTAACATCATGATCAAGATCCCC
>JACMOQ010000077.1 GCA_014377905.1 Acetobacteraceae bacterium
CCCGACCCGAGTTCGGCATCGATCGCCATCTGCGTGCCCGGCAGAGCATCGGGGCTGAAGCGCGCGGCAACCTCGGCCATGCGGCCGGAACCTTTGGTGATGACGACAAAATTGATGATCAGCAGGATGGCAAACAGAATTACCCCGATGACAACATCACTGCCCATCAGGAATGATCCGAAGGCCGCCACCACGCGCCCGGCAGCGTATTTGCCCTCGTGGCCGTGGGCGAGGATCAAGCGGGTGGTTGCAACGTTCAACGAAAGGCGCAGCAAGGTGGTGAGGAGCAACAGGGTCGGGAAAGATGACAGGTCTAGCGGCCGATGTAGAAAAATTGCTACCATTAGGATCAGCACAGAGAGCGTGATTGAGATCGACAGCGCGAAATCCAGAATTGGCCCAGGCAGCGGGACGATCAGAACCGCAACGATCGCAACCACTCCTGCCGCCAACATGATATCGGCGCCAGGCGTGAAGCGGGTGAAATTCGATGGCAGGCCGGGCAGACGGAATGCCATCGATCAGGCCGCGATGCCGCTGACAGGTGGCGGAACCGCGAGGCCCTGGGCGCTGTAGTCGCGGAGTTTGTTGCGGAGCGCGCGAATGGAAATTCCCAACATCACTGCCGCCCGGGTGCGATTGCCCAATGTGTGGGACAGGGTTTGCAGGATCAGATCGCGTTCAACTTCCTCCACCCGCATGCCGACCAGGCCGAGGGCTTCTTCCCGCGCGCTGGCAACGCGGTGTGACTGTGGCCCGGCGAGTTCGATTGCATCGGGTCCGATGATATCGCCCACGGACAACAGCACCGCGCGGTGGATGCAGTTTTCCAGTTCACGAACATTGCCGCGCCACGCATGATTTTCCAAAAGCCGGTAGGCATCGACGGTCAGGCGGCGATGCGGCAATCCGTTGAGCTCGGCATATTTATGGGCGAAGTGATCGGCGAGGGCGGCAATATCGGCGGGCCGGTCGCGCAATGGCGGCAAATGCAGGCGGATCACGTTGAGGCGGAAATAGAGGTCGTCCCGAAAGCGGCCGGCGGCGGCATCGGCGGCCAGATCGCGGTTGGTGGCCGCCAGGATACGGACATCGATCTTGACCGGGGCGTTGCCGCCAAGCCGTTCAATTTCGCGTTCCTGAAGTGCGCGAAGCAATTTGGATTGCAGATTGATGTCCATCTCGCCAATTTCGTCGAGCAGGAGCGTGCCGCCGTTGGCGGATTCGAACTTCCCGATCCGGCGGGCCAACGCACCACTGAAAGCGCCCTTCTCATGGCCAAACAATTCACTTTCGAGCAGATTTTCCGGGATCGCCGCGCAGTTCAGCGCGACGAACGGACCAGCCGATCGGCGCGATGCACGATGCAGATGGCGCGCCACCATTTCCTTGCCAGTGCCCGACTCGCCGGTGATCAGCACCGACGCTTCCGCCCGCGCGATCCGATCGGCGAGCTTCAGGACATCGAGCATGGCCCGGTCCTGCACGACGAAATTTACCTGCTGCAAGCTTACCGCGGTCAGAAGTTCAGCAATCATGTCCGCACTCGGCGGCAACGGCAGGTATTCGCGTGCGCCAGCCCGGATTGCGTCGGCGGCGATGTCTGGGTTCACGTCTATGCCACAGGCGACGACCGGCACGAAAATCCGCTCGGCCGCTAATGCGCGCACCATGGTGGATATATCGTGGGGCAGTTCGCAGAACACGACGTTAATCGAACCGTTGCGGCGCAATGCGACAAGCGCGGTGTCGAGGGTCGTTGCATGATCGACCGCTTCATTCTGTGCACGGGCAATCCGTGCCGCTTCCTCCAACGGTCCCGATAATGCACCGATAATCAGGATGCGCATGCCGATCAGACCCCCCGGTCCGCTTTGACGATTTCCGTCATCGTGACGCCGAGCCGATTATCGTCGACCATCACCACTTCGCCGCGGGCGACCAGGCGATTATTGACGTAGATGTCGATCGCTTCGCCGAGTTTGCGGTCGAGTTCCACCACAGCGCCACGCCCAAGTTTCAGAAGTTGTGAGACTTGCATCGTGGAACGCCCTAGCACCGCGCTGACGGTGACCGGAATGTCATAGACTGCTTCCAGGTCACGGGTCGAACGTGGCGCGCCCGCCTCGGCGGCCGGGGGAGGGGTAAAGTCGCTCAAGTCCAGTTCGTCAGCCATGTGCATGTCCAATCAAGGTTCGGGTCTTGGGTGGGATCGGCGCGGGGTCGATGATATCCTCAAGGCGCAGGACACTCAGAATTTCTGCCCACAGCACATTGGCGTTGCGGTCGGCGCGGCCGTCCCGCCATCGCATTGTGGCGTCCCCCGGCGGGATGGTGTCGCTTGCGACCAAGACCAGCTTGCTGTCGCCGTCGTATGGGTTGGCCAGCAGATATTGTTCCAGATCGGCAATCCCGGCCGGGCAGGCGCGGATTTCGACTTCGGGTTCGGCAATCAAGCCGGCAAGCACGATTTTGACCATGTCGGTTGTTTCAGTTGGGCCATATTCTGCGCAAAGACGTGGGAAAAACATCCGTAACAGGTCCATCAAAAGTTTAACGATGAGCCGACCGTTCGCGTCAGCGGAGTCTTGCGCTGCATCGGTAACGGTGCCGATTTCTGTCAGCAGTGCTCGTATCATTTCATGTGTCTGACGCGCCGTGTTGATCAGCGCCGTGGCCTGGCCATCTTGCAGGCCCCGTTCATAGGCGGCTTCGACATCGGCGGCGGTAATCGGTGGTGGTGGCGTGATGTTGGGCGGCAGCTCAGCCGGTTTCTCACCCGCCTGATTGCGAGGGTGGTCTGCCTCAAAGTCTTCGCTGAAAATCCTGAGATATTGGGCCATTTTTTGCCGATCTTTTGCGATATTAATGGGACCATCAGACAATCATTTCGTCATCCTTACTTTGGCTGATCTGAATTTCACCCTGGGCCGCGAGGTCTTTTGCCAAAACAACGATGGAGGCTTGGGCATCATCAACATCGCGAAGCTTGACCGGGCCGAGATTGGCGATGTCTTCACGGAGCATCTTGCCGGCGCGTTCAGAAAGATTTGCGAAGAACATGTCGCGCAGTTTCTCTGACGCACCTTTGAGGGCGAGTGGCAGTTTGGTCTTGTCGACCGATCGCAACAGAACCTGAACCGCCTGGGCGTTCAGGCGCTGCAGATCGTCGAAAGTGAACATTAATGACTTGATGCGATCGGCCGATTCACGATTTCGTTCCTCAAGCGCGGAGACGAAGCGCGATTCCGCCTGGCGATCGAGGTTGTTGAAGATATCGGCCATTACTTCGTGGGAATCACGACGCGTGCTGCGCGCAAGGTTGGACATAAACTCAAAGCGTAACGTACGCTCGACCCCGTCGAGGACATCTTTCTGGATGCTTTCCATCCGCAGCATCCGCATCACCACCTCCATGGCGAAGCTGTCTGGCAGGATCGACAGCACGCGGGCCGCATGATCGGGGCGAATTTTCGATAGCACCACGGCAACGGTTTGCGGATATTCGTTCTTCAGGTAGTTCGCCAGCACCGCTTCATGCACATTGCCAAGCTTGTCCCACATCGTGCGGCCGGCGGGGCCGCGAATTTCCTCCATGATCTGGCCGACGCGGTCGCGGGGCAGAGTCTTGAGCAGCAACCGCTCGGTATTGTCGAAGCTGCCGATCAGGCCCCCGGCGCCGGCGAGCTGGTCGGTAAAGTCACTGCATAGTTTTTCCACCAGCTCGGACCGCACCGCGCCAAGCTGGGACATCGCGGCAGAAACTTCCTTGATCTCGTCTTCGTGCATCATGCTGAACATTCGTGTGCACTGGTCTTCCCCCAGGGTCAGCAGCAGCACCGCGGCCTTCTGTGCCCCGCTCAGGCTGGTATAGTCTGGTGACTGGGCCATGATTAGTGCGCTTCCTGCTGGATCCAGCCGCGGATGATCGAGAGCGTCTGCTCGGGGTGTTGTTCAACAAGTTCAGTCATGCGACGCAACGATGATGCGCGCATCTGTCCTTCAATCTTTGCCAGCGTTACCATTGCATCGGGATCGGTGTTGTCGGGTCCGGCCAACAAGCTGGCGCCGCCGTGCCCGTCGGCAAACATGGCGGTCTGGCCCGGTAACCTGCTTGCTGCACCCATCGCCACGGTTTGCCCGGCGCCCGCAAGCCCGATGCCGACAGCGCCGTCCGGTGCGCCCAGGGCGATCAGCCGGTTCACCGTCGGCCGCACCACCACCAGAAGCGCGATCAGGCCGGCCACTACCAGCAATCCAGTTTGTCCAAGCCGCAACATGTCTGACTTGTCGAGCGAAGTGCCAAACAGACCTTTGGGCGCCTCGACGGCCAGTTCAAGCGGATTGGTGAAGCGCATGGTAACAACTTCGACATGATCGCCGCGTGCCGCGTCATAACCGATTGCCGACTGCACCAGTCTGGCGATCTTGGCGAGGTCGGCGGCCGGGCGTTCCTGCCACTTCACCAGTCCATCCGGACCCTTTTCGTCAATGCCGTCGACCATCACGGCCAGGCTGATTTTTTTGATCTGCGGCTGGTCACGCAGCACGGTGCGCACGGTCTTGCCAATTTCGTAGTTGGTGGTTTCTTCCTGCTTGGCCGCCTGTGTGCCAGTCGCGGTCGCACCAGCATCGGCATTGGGCAGATTGTTTTGCACCGAAGTGGTCGGGTTTGCTTCGGCGGTCTTGCTTGTGTCACTGCTGGTCTGTGTGCTGCGCACCACCTGGCCGTCGGGGTCATATTTCTCCTGGGTTTCCTGCACCCGGTCAAAATCCATCTGCACCGACGCTTCAACCCGCACCCGCCCAGGCCCCAGGCTGCGTTCGAGCATGTCTTCCACCGCGCGTGACACCCGCGCTTCGGTCGCGCGGCGAATATCGTCGGGCGCGGCGGCACCGGACGTGCCTGGCGCGGCGACACCGGCCCGCGCTAGCACGCTGCCATTGCTGTCCACCACGCTGACATTTTTGGCCCGCAATCCCCGCACCGCACCGGCCGTCAGATTGACAATGGCGGCAATCGTTTCTTGATCGAGCCGAACGCCTTTCGTGGTCGATACCATCACCGACGCCTGCGCGTCCTGTTGTTCGAGCGAAAAAGGTTCACGGCGCGGTAACACCAGATGCACCCGCGCGGCCTTGACCCCGATTATCGTGCGCATCGTACGAGCGATTTCGCCCTCCAGCGCGCGTTGTTCGGCCATCCGCTGCTGAGCCTGGGTCGCGGTCAGGCTGTCAGCCCGGTCGAGCAGTTCGTAGCCGATTGATCCCCCGCTCGGCAGGCCGTCCCGGGCGAGTGAAATCCGGGCCGCGGAAACCCGATCTGCCGGGACCAGGATCTGCGTGCCGTTGGCACCGAGTTGATAGGGGATTTGCTGTTTGTCGAGCGCATCAACCATCTGCGCGGCTTCCCGACCATCAAGGTCTGCATACAATAACGCCATCTTTTCTGCCGGGCTGTGATTTGCGAGCACAATCAGCAATCCGAACAGGGTGACAGCTACCAGCCCCATCGCCGCGAGGCGGGCAACACCGAGTGCCTTCAGCCCATCAAGCAGGCCGTTCACGCCGCACCATCTGCATGTCGTAGGCTAAAAGAATTCATGTCCGACCCGCATTTCCAAGCAGCGATGCGACACCGCTACCTATCCCTGCGTTCTAGGCGCCGGAGGTTGCCGAGAGGTTAATCAGCCGGCAAATTCTGCCGGGTGCGGTGCTGGCTTTCATACATCAGCATCGTTTCGCCTCCGCGGTCCCAGATGTCGCACTCCACCATGCCGATCCCGCCGAGCACTTGGCGCGATCCGATATTGCTGGCACGCGCCACCGCCACTACCCGGCCTATCCCGGCCCGTTCATGGGCAAAGCGTAACGCCGCGCCGGCGGCTTCAGTCGCATAACCCCGGCCTTGCGACGCCGTCGTCATCGCAAACCGGATCGCCATGCCGCGCCCGTCCGGCCGAGCATGGAGCCCCACCAGCCCGAGAAAAACCTCGTTCCGCACATCCCGCACCGCCCACATGCCAACCCCATACGCGCCCCAGAACCGGATATCGGCTGCGAGTTCATCCGCCACCGCCACCGTGCCGCGCACCCCGCCGAGCATTACGGCAAACACCAGCGGGTCCGATTTCAACGCCCGCAGGTCAGGCAGGTCCACGTGCGAGACCGGCCGCATCAGCAGACGGCCGGTTTGGATGATCCAGGACGGGTTCACAGGAAGACAGTCAAAATAGGGGCTTCTTTGATTGAAAACAAAGAAGCGAAAGAACGTCCCAACTTTTTACCGAACCAGCGGTCGATACTTAATCCGGTGCGGCTCCGTTGCGTCCGAGCCCAGCCGTCGTCGCTTATCCTCTTCATAGGCCTGGAAATTACCCTCGAACCATTCAACATGGCTGTCGCCTTCGAAGGCCAGGATATGGGTCGCGAGCCTATCGAGAAACCAGCGATCATGGCTGATTACCACCGCACAGCCGGCAAATTCTTCCAGCGCTTCTTCGAGCGCGCGCAGCGTATCCACGTCCAGATCGTTGGTCGGTTCATCGAGCAGAATAACGTTCGCCTCCGTCCGTAGCATCTTCGCCAGATGCACCCGGTTGCGCTCGCCCCCCGACAATATCCCGACCTTTTTCTGCTGGTCCGAGCCCTTGAAGTTGAACGCCCCCACATACGCCCGCGACGGCACTGCCCGCTTGCCGAGGTAAATTACATCCGTTCCGCCCGAGATTTCCTCCCAGACTGATTTTGCCGGATCGAGGCTGTCGCGGCTCTGATCGACATAGCCGAGCTTCACCGTTTCCCCGATCTTCAGCGCACCGCTATCCGGATGCTCCACCCCGGTGATCATCTTGAACAGCGTCGATTTGCCGGCGCCGTTCGGCCCGATCACGCCAACAATGCCACCCGGCGGCAGCTTGAAGTTGAGGTTTTCAATCAACTGCCGATCGCCGAACGCCTTGTTCAGCTCGACCGCCTCGATCACCGTGCCACCAAGACGCGGGCCTGGCGGAATAACAATCTCGGCCACCCCGATCTGTTGCTCCTGGCTCTTTTGCAGCATTTCCTCATAGCGCTGAATGCGCGCGCGGCTTTTGGTTTGCCGCGCCCGCGCCGAGCTGCTGATCCACTCCGCTTCCGCGTCGAGCGCCCGCATGCGAGAGGTTTCTTCCTTCTCCTCCTGCTGCAAGCGCTTGCGCTTCTGGTCGAGCCACGACGAATAGTTGCCCTCGAACGGATACCCGCGGCCGCGCTCGATTTCGAGGATCCAGTTCGTCACATTCTCCAGGAAGTAACGGTCATGGGTAATGACCAGCACAGTCCCGGCAAAGTCCCGCAAAGTTTTTTCGAGCCACGCCACGCTTTCTGCATCGAGATGGTTGGTCGGTTCATCCAACAGCAGGATGTCGGGCTTTTCCAGCAGCAGCCGGCATAGCGCCACCCGGCGCCGCTCGCCCCCCGACAAATTGGTGATCGGGCTGTCTGGCGGCGGGCAGCGCAGCGCGTCCAACGCAATCTCAATCCGCCGCTCAAGTTCCCAGCCGTCTTCCGCGTCAATCAGCTCCTGCAAATCGCCCTGCTCGGCGAGCAATCTGTCCATCGTCGCGTCATCCATCGGCTCGGCGAACAAATTGGAAATCTCGTTGAACCGATCCAACGCCGCGCGCAATTTCCCGAACGCCAGCTGCACGTTCCCCGACACCGTCCGCGTTTCATCGAGCTTGGGTTCCTGTTCGAGGTAGCCAATCCGAACCCCCTCGGCCGCCCAAGCCTCGCCACCATATTCCTTCTCCACCCCGGCCATGATCTTCAGCAGAGTGGATTTGCCCGCCCCGTTCACGCCCAATACGCCGATCTTGACGCCGGGGAGAAATGACAGCGTGATGCCCTTGAAAACCTCGCGCCCACCGGGGTAGTTCTTGGTCAGGTCCTTCATGACATAGACGTACTGATAGCTGGCCATGGGCCTGGGTCCTTCAAACTGCGATGCTGCGGCGGCGCGCACTTGTAAGGGGCGCGGGCAAGCGAGGCAAATCAGGGACGCTAAGGGCCTTGGGAGTTACCTTTTTGATCACACAAGCAGTGCTTTTCTATGCGTAACCTCACCTTCACCGCCGACGATTTCGGTTTGTCGGAAGCCGTCAACGAAGGCATCGAACGCGCCCATCGCGATGGGGTCCTGAACGCTGCCAGCCTGATGGTTGCAGGTGCCGCTACCGCGGACGCTGTGCGCCGGGCAAGACAATTGCCTGGCTTGCGGGTTGGGCTGCATCTGGTGGTGATCGAAGGGCCGGCCGTGCTCCCGCCCGATCAAATTCCCGACCTTGTCGATGCGGATGGGCAGTTTCCGTCGGATCAATTGCGCCTGGGGATCAATTATTTCTTCCGCCCTGCGGTGCGTCGGCAATTGGCCGCTGAAATTCGGGCACAGTTTGCAGCCTTTGCCGCAACAGGGCTGCCACTTGGCCATGCCGACGCGCACAAGCACATGCATCTGCACCCGACGGTCGGAAAATACCTGATCGGAATCGGGCGGGAGTTTGGATTGTCGCGGGTGCGAGTGCCAGCCGAGCCCGCTGCGGTGCTGCGCGCGTGCGGCGAAACGATCGGGCTTGGTGCACGCATTCTGCCGCTTTGGGCGGAATTGTTGCGCGGCCAAATCCGTCGCGCCGGGATGTCGGCACCCGATGCGGTGTTCGGCCTCGCCTGGAGCGGGGCGATGACTGAGGCGCGGGTATTGCGGTTGTTGGTCAATCTTCCCAATGGCGACAGCGAGATTTATTTCCATCCGGCTGCCGGGCGGGATGGGGTTCTGGATCGGCTGATGCCGGGTTACCAGCATGAAGCCGAGTTGGAGGCATTGGTTAGCCCCGCAGTGCGGCGTCTTGTGGCTAGACCGTGAACTGCTCCGCAATAATCCGCCCCGACAGCCCCTGCCCAGGAACGAACAGCACCGTCGCAGTCAGGCTGCGATCTTCGTGCACCGACACCGACATCACGTCGCGCACTTCGAGCGAGTCCGCCACCGCCGCCA
>JACMOQ010000586.1 GCA_014377905.1 Acetobacteraceae bacterium
AGCGCCGCGATGCGGTCGGGCAATTCAGCCGGGCTTGCCCGCAACGCCCCCGCCGCCTCGGCAAGCCGACGCTCGGTTTCGTTGACCAGCGCCAGGGCCGCCTCGGCGCACACCGCCTCGATCCGCCGCACCCCCGCGCTTACGCCCGCTTCGGCAACAATGCGCAGCAACCCGATATCGCCGGTGCGCCGAACATGGGTGCCACCGCAGAGTTCGATCGACCACGCTGGCCGGCCTTCCTCGCCGACGCCCATGCTGACAACCCGAACCTCGTCGCCGTATTTCTCGCCGAACAGGGCCATCGCCCCTTCGGCGACCGCGGCATCCGGCGTCATCAGCCTTGTGCGCACCTCGGTATTTTCCCGAATACGGGCATTGACCTCGGATTCCACCCAGGCCAGATCGTCCCGCCCGATCGGTGTTGGCTGCGACACGTCAAAGCGCAGCCGGTCCGGCCCGTTGAGGCTGCCTTTCTGCTGGACATGGTTGCCCAGGCGCCGGCGCAGCGCCTCATGCAGCAAATGCGTCGCTGAATGATGTGCCCGGATCGCGGTGCGTCGCGTGTGATCGACCGTCGCTACCACCGGCTTGCCCACCTCCACCACACCGCCTGTCACCAGCCCGAGATGGACAAAAAGCTCGCCCAACTTTTTTTGCGTGTCGGTTATCTGAATACGGAAGCCTGGGCCGCTGATCACGCCGTGATCGCCCAACTGCCCACCCGATTCGGCATAGAACGGGGTCTGGTTGAGCAATAGCGCAACCTCGCTCCCCGCCTCCGCCCGCGCCACCGGATGCCCGGCCATAACCAGCGCGGTAACCTCGCCCTCGGCCGCTTCCGTGCTGTAACCCAGAAACTCCGAGGCCCCAAGTTTTTCGCGGATTTCGAACCAGACCGTCTCGGTCGCCGCTTCGCCGCTGCCCGCCCAGGCTGCCCGCGCCCGCCGGCGCTGATCATCCATTGCGGCATTAAAGCCATCGGTGTCGACAATGCGGCCCTGTTCGCGCAGGGCGTCCTGGGTCAGATCGAGGGGAAATCCGAACGTATCGTAGAGTTTAAACGCCACCGCGCCCGGTAGCGCCGCGCCTTCGGCCAGCCGCCCGGTTTCGTCCGATAGCAGCCCCAATCCACGATCGAGCATGGTCTTGAAGCGGGTTTCCTCCAGCTTCAGCGTGTCGGTCACCAGGGTTTCGGCGCGTGCGATCTCCGGATAGGCCGCGCCCATCTGGCGGATCAGCGCCGGCACCAGCCGATACATCACCGGGTCCTTGGCGCCCATCATGTGGATATGGCGCATCGCCCGCCGCATGATCCGACGCAGGACATAGCCACGCCCTTCATTGGACGGCAGAACGCCGTCCGCCATCAGGAAAGTGCTAGCGCGCAAATGATCTGCTACGACCCGATGGCTGGTTTTGTGGAACCCGTCCGGGTCCTGTCCGGTTACCTCAGCGCTGGCCAAAATAAGCGCGCGGAAGGTATCGGTGTCATAGTTGTCATGCTTGCCCTGTAAGACTGCGGCAATCCGTTCAAGCCCCATGCCGGTATCGATCGATGGCCGCGGCAAGGCGTTGCGCACCCCCGGCGGGCCCTCTTCGAATTGCATAAACACCAGGTTCCAGATCTCGATGAACCTGTCTCCGTCCTCATTCGGGCTGCCAGGCGGGCCGCCCGCGATCTGGTCGCCATGGTCGTAGAAAATCTCGGAGCACGGACCGCACGGACCGGTATCGCCCATCCGCCAGAAATTGTCGCTGGTCGGAATGCGGATGATCCGATCATCGCCAATCCCGGCGATGTTGCGCCACAAGGCGGCAGCCTCCTCGTCCTCGGAATAGACCGTGACCAGCAACTTGTCTTTCGCCAGCCCGAAATCGCGGGTTAGCAGATGCCACGCATGGTAGATCGCCTGATCCTTGAAATAATCGCCGAACGAGAAATTGCCCAGCATCTCGAAGAACGTGTGGTGCCTGGCGGTGTAGCCGACATTATCGAGGTCGTTATGCTTGCCCCCTGCCCGCACCGATTTCTGCGCCGTCGTCGCCCTTGTATATGGACGCTTCTCCTGGCCGGTGAACACATTCTTGAACTGCACCATGCCCGAATTGGCGAACATCAGGGTTGGGTCATTGCGTGGCACGAGCGGCGAGCTTTCCACCACGGTGTGGCCATTATCGGCAAAGTAGTTCAGGAATGTAGCGCGGATATCGTTGCTGCTGGTCATGGCTTGGGCTTAGCCTTGGATGCGAAAAGGGTGCAAAACCTAGCGCAGGGGGGGAACGGAAGGAAGGTCTTCTTTTGGGGAACAACTGGACGCTTAGAAACTCCGTCCTTTGATTAACGTTGGTTTGGCGGACGAAGATCGCACCCCCCTCTCGACCCCGCCGCCAAGATAGCATAGCTTTCTCTCCAAGCCTGAAGTTCCCCGGCTCCGCTTGCGGGGTTGGACCGGAACGGGCGGTCGCGAATACGCCAAATGCGGGAGCGAA
Organism: Acetobacteraceae bacterium; assembly: GCA_014377905.1. Lineage (GTDB taxonomy): Bacteria > Pseudomonadota > Alphaproteobacteria > Acetobacterales > Acetobacteraceae > CAITOL01. Next base: position 2,491 of record JACMOQ010000586.1, read on the forward strand.
TATGTCAGGACTTTCTTACACGGCACCGAGCACGATCAATGAGGCAGTGAGCCTGTTGGCCAATGCCGGCGGCATCGCCAAAGTGCTATCGGGTGGCACCGATCTGCTGGTGCAGATGAAATCCGGCCGGGTAAAGCCCGATCTGATCGTCGATACGAAAAAAATCCCGGGTATGATCGGGATCCGTGAAGTTGGCGGCGCGTTTGTCATCGGAGCCGCGACATCGGGTGCCGCGCTCGGCGAACATGCCGGGCTAGTTGCCGCCTGGCCGGGCGTGGTGGAAGCCACCAACCTGATCGGTTCGACTCAGGTGCAAGGCCGCGCATCCCTCGCCGGAAATTTGTGCAACGCATCGCCGGGCGCCGACTCGCCGCCAGCGATGATTGCCGCCGGGGCCATTGCCGTTATTGCTGGCCCCGCCGGCACCCGCGAAGTGCCGGTCGAGGCGATTGTGACCGCGCCGGGCCGCACCAGCCTCGCCAAGGGCGAATTCATCACCGAATTCCGTCTGCCGAAAAAGGCAGCCCGCTCGGGCGATGCTTATCTGCGCTTCATTCCGCGCACGGAAATGGACATTGCCGTGGTTGGGTGCGCCATTGCGGTGACGCTCGATGCCAATGGGGTTTGCATCGCCGCCAAGGTTGCGTTGGGTGCGGTTGCCCCGACCCAGCTGGTGGTTGCCGGTGCTGCCGCCGCCCTGATCGGCAACAAGCTGACCGACGCCGTGTTGGCCAAGCTCGACGCCGAATGCCAGGCGGTTTGCAAGCCGATCAACGACAAGCGCGGCACGATCGAATATCGCACCAAGGTTGCCGGCGTGCTCGGGCGCCGTGTTGCCGCCATCGCCTTCCAGCGTGCGGGAGCCTGAGACCATGAGCAAAACCCATGTCACCACCACGATCAACGGCGAACCCGCTGAATTCCTCGCCGAGGCTGGTCTGTCCCTGCACGACGCGCTGCGCGACGAAGTTGGCCTGACCGGCACGAAAGAAGGCTGCGGCTCGGGCGATTGCGGCGCATGTTCGGTCATCGTCGATGACCGGCTGGTCTGCGCTTGCCTCGTGCTCGCGGTGGAAGCCGAAGGTGCGACCATTCAGACCATCGAAGGCGTGGCGACCGGCGAAAAGCTGCACCCGTTGCAGCGCAAATTCATCGAACACGCCGCCTTGCAATGCGGGTTTTGCACCCCGGGCTTCCTGGTGGCGGCGAAATCGCTGCTCGAAAAGAACAACGACCCGACCGAAACCGAAGTGCGGTTCTGGTTGGCTGGCAATCTGTGCCGTTGCACCGGGTATGATAAAATTGTCCGCGCCGTAATGGACGCCGCGGCCGAAATGCGAGGAGCTTGAAACATGACCTATATCGGTAACAAGTCTGATCTGCGCGTCGTCGGCACCCGTCCGGACCGCCCTGATGGCGTCGAAAAAGTCACCGGCCGCGCGGTTTATGGCGCCGATTTTCGCCTCGCAGGGCAGTTGACCGGGCGCATTCTGCGCAGCCCGCACGCCCATGCCAGGATCATCAAGATCGATACGTCCAAGGCAAAAGCCCTGCCCGGCGTGAAGGCAGTGATGACCGCTGAGGACATGCCGAACATCACCTCGGAAGAAGCGTTCGTCGGGGAAGGCCCGACCAATTTCCGCGATCAATCGCTCAATGTCATGGCGCGCGGCAAGGTGCTTTACGAAGGCCATGCAGTGGCGGCCGTCGCTGCCATGTCGCCCTCGATCGCCGAAGCGGCGCTGGCGCTGATCGAAGTGACCTACGAAGTTCTCCCGCATGTGATCGATGTCGAAGAAGCGATGGCGCCCGGCGCGCCGATCCTTGACGAAAACCTGTTCACCGCCGGCGTTGACCCCAAGCCGACCAAGGCGTCGAACATTGCCAAAAAGATTATTCTGAAGTCGGGCGATATCGATGCCGGCTTCGCCAAGGCTGATGTGATTGCCGAAGGTCGTTATGTGACCGCCGCGGTGCATCAGGCCTACATTGAGCCGCATGCCTGCGTCGCGACTATCGGCGCCGACGGCCAGGCGACGGTCTATGCGTCGAGTCAGGGTCATTTCATGATCCGGTCGTTCTGCGCCAAGCTGCTGGGGATGGAAATCTCCAACATCCGGGTTATTCCGCTCGAAATCGGCGGCGGCTTTGGCGGCAAGACTATCGTTTATCTTGAGCCGGTTGCGTTGAAGCTGTCCCAGATTTCGGGCAAGCCGGTGAAACTGGTGATGACCCGCGAGGAAGTGTTCCGCGCATCCGGCCCGACATCGGGCGCGGTGGTCGAAGTGAAAATGGGCGCTATGAAGGACGGCACGATTGTGGCCGCCCAAGCCGTGCTCAAATACCAGGCGGGCGCGTTTCCGGGTTCGCCGGTGCAGCCCGGCCTGATGTGCGCGTTCGCGATGTACGACATCGCCAACGTGCATGTGACCGGCTACGACGTGATTTCCAATCGCGCCAAGGTCGCCGCCTATCGCGCCCCCGGTGCGCCGATTTCATCCTATGCCGCCGAACAAGTGGTCGATGATCTCGCCCGCCAGCTTGGCATGGATGCGATCACCATCCGCGAAAAGAACGCCGCCAAGGCCGGCACCAAAACCGTCTACGGCGTGACCTTCCCGGAAATCGGCTATGAGGCGGTGCTTGCAGCTGCTAAGTCGCACGCCCATTGGAAGGCCCCGCTCGGCAAGAACCAGGGCCGTGGCATCGCCACCGGATTTTGGTTCAACATCGGCGGCGAAAGCTCGGCGTCGGTGTTTGTCAACGAAGACGGCAGTGTCAGCGTTGTGTCGGGCAGCCCTGACATTGGCGGATCACGTGCGTCAATGGCGATGATGGCCGCCGAAGTGCTTGGCATTCCGGTTGATAATGTCCGCCCGATCATCGGCGACACGGCATCGATTGGGTTCACGAATGTAACAGGCGGCAGCCGCGTGACCTATGCCACCGGTATGGCGACCGTGCAGGCGACCGAGAAGGTCATCGAGCAGTTGAAGCAGCGCGCCGCGATGATTTGGGACATCAGCCCCGACGCGGTAGATTGGAAAGATGGCCAGGCAGTTCCGGCCGGTGCCAATGCTGGCGGGTTCGACCCGCTATCGCTGGCGGCGATCGCGGCGAAAGCCGGCAAGACCGGCGGCCCGATCGGGTCGGAAGTTTCGGTCAACGCCCAAGGCGCAGGCCCCGGATTCGGCGCGCATATCTGCGACGTTGAGGTTGACCGTGAAACCGGCCAGACCACGATCATCCGCTACACTGCCATCCAGGATGTCGGTCG
>JACMOQ010000078.1 GCA_014377905.1 Acetobacteraceae bacterium
ACACAGCACGGCGGAGAAACAAATCGCGGAAACATAACTATCCCAGCGCGGCACGTCGCCCATCAGCGGGGCCCCCAGCACGTCGAGCACTGTGAAAAACGGGTTGAACGTCAGCAGCCATTGCCGATCGCCGAGCAGTTCGGGACGGAAAATCACCGCACTCACCATGAACGCCATTTGCAGCACAGATGTCGCGATCGGCGGAATATCGCGGAAGCGGGCACATAAGGCACCGAGCAGCATCGCTACCGCCAGCGCATCGGCGAGCCATAGTACCATCGCCGGCAAAGCCAGCACCGCCACCGGTCCCGGCCAGCGCCAGAGCACCAGATCGACCGCGATCACCACGACAATGTTATGTGCCAGCACCAGCACATTGCGCACCACAATGCGCGCGGCATAAAGCGAATACGGCATCCGCACCGTGCGGATCATCCCCTCGGCCAGCGTGTAAGCATAGCAACTATCGGTCACCAGAACGGACAGGAAATTCCACAGCACCAGCGATAAAGCGAGATACGGCACATAATCATGTGCTGGAATATGCAGGATAGTCGAATAGATCGCCCCCATCGCAGCGACCATCAGCCCGGTCGATAGTGTCAGCCACAGCGGCCCGAGAATCGATCCGCGATAGCGCAAACGAATATCGAGCCACGCCAGTGTCCAGCACAACCGCCACAACCCGGCGGCTTCCACCACATCGGCGATTGCCAGACGCCGGCGGTTCGCATGGGATTGGTCAGAATCGAACGCGAGGACGAAGTTACCCCCATCCTCGGTCGGCTGCACGTTACTCATTGGCGAGGCTGGACCAGCACCGTCCGAACGCAAGCAACCAATCCTTTAGCGGGCAACCCGGCCAATCCGGGTGCGCGCGCCGCGGGTCATGATGACCTGATCGCCGGGGCGGAGATCTTCCTCATTGGTCTGCACCACTGAGATAGTCTGGCCACTTTCTTCGCGAATGATGAACTCGACCGCTTCGCCCTGGCTGACCCCACCTTCAATGGCGTTGCCGACGACCCCGCCAAGCACGGCGCCACCGATTGCCCCGAGCAGGTTGCTCCGCGCGCCCCCACCGATGAAGCTGCCGGCAATGCCACCAGCCGCCACACCGGCCAGCGTGCCAACCCCGGGGCCAGAATTATTCTGCACCATGACAGAACGCATCGCCACGATCACCCCGTAGCTGACCTGAACGGGGCGGCCGATATGGGCGCCGCTATAGGTGCTGTTGGTGTAGACCGGGGCGCATGCGGACATTCCCAATACCGCGGCCAAGGCCAGAACCGGGGCACCGCGCTCGGTCTGGGTGCAAAAGTGGCGAATCATGACGGACGAACTCCTAAAGCCAACGAATGACTGTCCACTTTAGCACATCGAAACTTTGTTGCCATTAATTTGCCCCATCATGAGGGTGAAATCGTCGTTAGCTTGATCCACCTCAAGTCTTGGGCTAAGGGCTTAGGGGCAGAACTTGAGTCCGCGAGAGAGCGACCACCCCTAGGTGGCGCATACTGACGTGTTGCTATCTGGGAGGCATTTGCCACGATGAACGCTTCGACCGTCCGCTTGCTGGGATGCTTTGCGCTGCTGGCGTTGCTCGGCGCGTGCTCGCAGACCAAGACCGCTAGTATTTCCCCCTACTATCCGCCGACGTTGCGCGACTACAAGGCGCCAGGCCCCACCTCGGATCCGTGGGGGCCCTACATCGTTAAGGCCGCACAGAAATACGATGTGCCCGAGCGTTGGGTGCGCGAAGTGATGAAGGCGGAATCTGGCGGCCGGCTGTATGAAAACGGTCAGTTGATTACCTCCGCACCTGGCGCGATGGGGCTCATGCAGGTCATGCCGGGGACCTATACCGAGCTGCGGGGGCGCTATAATCTTGGCGACGATCCGTATGAACCGCATGACAACATCATGGCTGGTACTGCCTATCTGCGTGAAATGTTTGACGTTTATGGCGCGCCGGGATTCCTTGCCGCCTACAACGCCGGCCCCGGCCGGCTTGAAGACTACATCGTCCGCAACAGGGAATTGCCGCTCGAAACGCGGCGCTACGTCGCCAAGATCGGCCCGAATATCGTTGGCCACTCGCCGCTGAAGGCATCCGGCGCCACCCAGTTCGCGATGTATCAACTGCCGATCAACATCCCCGCCGGGCCGCGTTACCCTGGCCGTGGCCAGTCCGGACCGGTAATGTTGGCTGACAACAAACGCGGCCCCGCCGGCTATCAGCGCGGCACAGTGCAAATGGCGGCGCTCGCCGAGCCCCCGCCGCCCGCGCCGCCGCCGGCCCGAACTGCTTTGTCCTTTCAACCGTCCGCGATCAAACCCCGCAGCTTTAACCTAATCACCCCGGCCGTTGCCGATACACTTTCATCCCGCCAGCAGGCGACATCGGGTATGGCATGGGCAATCCAGGTTGGTGCCTATGCCAATGAAGGCCTCGCCCGCGCTGCCGCCGAAAGCGCGCGTGGCAGTGCGAAAGATCTGCTCGGTAACGCCCGCCCGGTGATCGGGACGGTGCAGCAAACCAAGGGCACGCTGTATCGGGCGCGGCTTGCCGGGCTGACGCGGGATACCGCGATGCAGGCCTGTTCGCGGCTGGCGAAGACGCATAATGCGTGCATCGTGCTGTCGCCGGAGTCACAGAGCTAGGAGGGCAAGCACTTCTGAAGGGCTCGTCTTCGTCTTCTCTACCATTCAGGAACTAAAATGACAGGCATGGTCCAGGGCAAAGTCGTGGTCGTAACCGGCGCCGGTGGCGGCATCGGGCGGGAAATCGCCATCATGCTGGCCAACGAAGGTGCCAAGGTGGTGATCAACGATCTCGGCGTGTCGGTCACCGGCGAAGGCGGATCGGCGACGCCGGCCGAACAAACCAAGGCGATCATCAACCAGCGTGGCGGAGAATCCGCGATTTCCACCGAAAGCGTGGCGAGCTGGAATTCGGCGCGCCACATCATTCAATGCGCGCTGGATAATTTCGGCCGCATTGATGGCGTTGTGAACAATGCCGGCATTCTGCGTGACGTGATTTTCCACAAGATGACCGATGATGACTGGACTTCGGTTATCAACGTGCATTTGTCGGGCAGCTTTTACGTGTCACGCGCGGCGGCCGAGCATTTCCGCAAGCAGGAAAGCGGCAGCTTCGTCCATATGTCATCCACATCGGGCCTGATCGGCAATTTCGGCCAGGCGAACTACTCCGCGGCCAAGCTCGGCATCACTGCATTGTCGAAATCGATTGCCTTGGACATGCAGCGCTACAACGTGCGCAGCAATTGCATCGCGCCGTTTGCCTGGAGCCGGATGACCGGCGCAATTCCGGCCAACACCCCGGAACAGAAAGCCCGCGTCGCCAAAATCCAGCAAATGACGCCGGACAAGAACGCGCCGATGGCGGTGTTCCTGCAATCGGACCGCGCCAAGGATGTCTCGGGCCAGGTTTTCGCCTGCCGCAACAACGAGATTTTTCTGATGTCGTCGCCGCGCCCGATCCGCAGCGTGCATCGCGACAATGGCTGGACGCCGGCAACGGTTGCCGACCACGCGATCCCGACCTTGCAGGCATCGTTCATGCCGCTCGATCGTAGCGGTGAAGTCTTTACCTGGGACCCGATCTGATTTCCCCCCTCGCCCAGGGACTGTTCGCGCCGCAGCGGATCGCGCTGATCGGCGCATCCACCGATCCAACCCGGCTCACCGCGCGCGCGCAGGTTTATCTGCGCCGGCACGGCTTTGGCGGGACAATTTTTCCGGTTAATCCGCGCGCGGCAGAAGTGCTTGGCGAAAAGGCGTACGGCAGCCTCGCTGACGTGCCGGGCCCGATCGATTTCGCCTATGTCCTGGTCAATACTGATCTGGTTGAACAGGCGATCGAGGATTGCGCGGCGCGTAACATTCCGGTTGCGTGTGTGCTGGCCGATGGCTTTGCCGAAGCCGGGCCGGAAGGTATCGCCTTGCAGGCGCGCATTCTGGCGGCGGCGAAAGCGGGCGGGGTACGATTACTTGGCCCGAATTCGATGGGTGTGATCAACGTTCCGGCGAAAATGGCGTGCAGCGTCAATGCAGCGCTCGAAGCCGAAACGCTGGTTCCAGGCCGCTGGTCGCTGGTATCCCATTCAGGAAGCGTGATGGGAACCTTGCTGTCGCGCGCCGCCTCACGCGGCTTTGGCTTTGCCAAGGTGATCGGCACCGGCAACGAAGCCGATCTATCGGCGGGCGAGATCGCCGACATGCTAGTCGATGATCCAGAAACCGACGCGATCCTGTTGTTCCTGGAAACCATCCGCAATCCGCACCTGTACGAACAAGCCGCCAGGCGTGCGCACGCTGCCGGCAAGCCAATCATCGCCTATAAGCTCGGCCGATCGGACGCAGGTGCCGCACTCGCCACCACCCATACCGGGGCGATGGCCGGGTCGGACGCGGCGGCGGATGCCTTCTTGCGCGCCATCGGCATTGTCCGCGTCGATATGCTGGAAACCCTGCTGGAGGTGGCGCCACTGCTGATCGGTGCGCGGCCGATTGCAAATCCACGCCGTGCGGTGCGGGTTGTTACCACCACCGGCGGCGGCGGTGCGATGGTGGTAGACCGGCTTGGCACGCTGGGGATTGCGACGGCCGCTATGGTCGACACCACGCTCGCCGGCGCCCGCAAGGATACCGTGGTGGCCGAACTCGACCGCGCCCGCGCCGCCGATGATGCCGATGTGACCTTGGCGGTTATCGGATCATCGGCGCAGTTCAAACCGCAGGACGCGCTGGCCGGGGTGATTGCGTCCGCTGGCCCGCGCCCGATTGCGGCGTTTTTGTTGCCGGAAGCGCCAGCATCATTGCGCCTGTTGGCCGAAGCTGGGATTGCCGGCTTCCGCACCCCGGAAGCCTGTGCTGACGCGGTGCGCTGCCTGCTTGATTGGCAAGTGCCGCGCAAAGCCGTTGCAACACGCGATCTGTCCGTAGTGCAGGCTTTATTGCCCGCTGCGGATGAACAATCGGCGCGTGCGGTGTTCGCAGCCCTCGGCATCGCCAACCACGCGGTCGCGGTCAATCCGGCATCCCCGCCGGTGCTGCATTATCCGGTCGCGTTGAAAGCGGTTTCCGCCAGCATCGCCCACAAGACCGAAGCGGGTGCCGTGGCGCTGAACATCGCCAATGCAGCCGAACTGCAAGCCGCCTGCGCTGACATGACCGCACGGCTCGGCGGCCAGATTTCCGGTTTCATTGCACAACCGATGGTCAAAGGTGTGGGCGAGGCGATCCTGGGTTACCGGCGCGATCCGCTGGTCGGCCCGGTGGTGGCACTTGGCGCTGGCGGCGTGCTGGCTGAGATTTATCGCGATATGGTGCTGGAAGTGGCGCCGGTTGATCTGGCGGGCGCGCATGCGATGATTGCCGGCGTCAAAGGTCTGGCCCCCGCGCGTGGCTATCGCGGGTTGCCGAAAGGTGACCTTGACGCGCTGGCCGCCGCTATCGTGGCGGTATCGCAACTGGCGGCCCTGCCAGAAATATCGGAAGCCGAAATAAATCCGTTAATCATCATGCAAGATGGCGTTGTGATGGTCGATGCGTTGATCGCGATGTCAAACGTTGGCGAGCACGGCTGAACAAATCCGGTCCACATCCGCATCCGTCAGGTCCGGATGGATCGGCAGCGCCATGATCCGCGTTGCCAGATCCTCGGACACGGGCAGAGCGGTTCCATCATGGGCTTGTGCGTAGGCGGGCTGCTGATGCAATGATTTCGGGTAGTAGATCGCGCTTGGCACCCCGGCCGCTTTCAACCCGTCCTGCATCTGCGTCCGCGCCGCGCCATTGGGCAGCAGGATCGCATAAATCGCCCAGGCGCTTTCGCTGTCGGCCACCCGCGCCGGGATGGTCACCGCGTTGCCAAGGCGCTGATCGTAAATGCGCGCGATGCGCTCGCGGATACGCAATTCCTCCTCGAAGACTTCGAGCTTGCACAGCAGCACCGCCGCTTGCAGCGTGTCGAGCCGGCCGTTCATCCCAGTGCGATGCACCTCGTAACGGGTGGTGCCCTCCCCATGCGATCGCAGGCTGCGGAACAGCGCCGCGCGGTCGTCGCTTTCGGTGAACAACGCCCCGCCATCGCCATAGCCGCCGAGCGGTTTGGACGGGAAAAAGCTCACCGAGGTGGTTTCCGCCGCGGTGCCGAGCCGACGGCCATGCAGGCTGGCGCCAAAACTTTGCGCGCAATCATCCAATGTCGCCAAACCCTCCCGCGCGGCAATCGCGGCGAGCGCCGGCCAGTCTGCGGGTTGCCCGAATAGATCGACGCCGATCAACATGCGTGGGATGAGCTTGCCGCCGGCCCGAACGGCTGCAATCCGCGCCGCCAGATGATCAGGATCGATCTGAAACGTGCGTGGATCGACATCGACGAAAACCGGCGTGGCCCCAAGCACCAGCGGCACCTCGGCGGTCGCGGTGTAGGTAAAAGCCGGCAAGAACACCGCATCCCCCGGCCCGATATTTTCCGCCATCATCGCGATCTGCAACGCATCGGTGCCGTTGCTGACGCCTATGCAATGCTTGGCGCCACAGAACGCCGCGAGCTTGGCTTCGAGTTCGGCAACCTCAGGCCCCATGATGAACTGGCAATGCGCGAGCACGGTATCGAGCCGGCGGCGCAAAGGTTCGGCGATACGTGCCTGTTGCGCTTTCAAATCAAGAAACGGGATTGGGGTCTGGGTCATATTGAACCTCTCAAGCCCTGCTCCGCATGGGCAAATTCGGGCACCATCAGCGCCAGTTGGGCAAGGGCCACCCGGCGATTGCCGGCGCGGCAGGCGGTTTCGATTGCGAACATTGCATGCCCGATCACACGGGCGTCGCCGGTGCGGGGCCGGGCCATCAGCAATCCGGCGAACTCGGTCGCCATCAAGGGTTCCTGGCCGTGAAACAATTCCTCGAACAGCTTTTCGCCAGGGCGCAGGCCGGTGAAACGAATTTCGATATCCTCGTCTGGCCGCAACCCGGCAAGCCGGATCATCTGGCGGGCAAGATCGACGATTTTTACGGGCGCGCCCATATCGAGCACGAATATTCCGCCGTCGCGGTTCTGGTCGGATGGTCCCAACCCCGAAACCGTCGCCTGCAACACCAGCCCCACCGCTTCGCGCACCGTCATGAAATAGCGTTGCATGTCGGGATGGGTGACTGTAAGCGGCCCGCCACGCGCCAACTGGCGTTCGAACACCGGCACCACGCTGCCGGTGCTGCCGAGGACATTGCCAAAACGGACGGTCACGCAACGCATTCCGGCCGCAGTTCGGCGGCCGAGAATATCCAGCGCCTGGCAGTATATTTCTGCGAGGCGCTTGGATGCGCCCATCACGCTGGTCGGGTTGACTGCCTTGTCGGTTGAAACCAGCACCATCGCCATTGCGCCAGCCGCCCGCGCCGCGTCAGCAACGATTGCGGTGCCGCAGGCATTGGTCAGCAGCCCTTCCATCGGGTCGGCTTCAACCATCGGCACATGCTTCAGGGCCGCGGCATGGAAAACCAATTCGGGGCGGTGATGGGTAAAAATCGCGGCAATCCGGGTCGCATCACGAATATCGGCCATTACTGCCACACGCTTTATGTCCGGTGCCCGCTCGCCCAGTTCAGTATCGATTTGCCACAGCGCGAATTCGCTTTGATCGATCAGCACCACCTCCGCCGGCCCCAGGGCCGCCACCTGGCGCGCCAGCTCAGACCCGATCGTGCCACCAGCGCCGGTGACCAGCACCCGCCGGCCTTGCACCAGCAGCGCCATCGCATCGCGATTATGCTTGATTTGCGGGCGATTAAGCAGATCTTCGATCGCCAATGGCATCCTGACCGGATTGGGTGCGGCACGCAGCAGCCGATACATCCGCCGAATAAGCGCAAGAATCGCAATCAATGCTCCCGACGCCAACATCACCGCCCACCATGGTGCCACCAGCCAAACCGCGAGCGCGACCGCACCGGCAGCAATCATGCCGTCGAGACCAGCATTCAGACTAACGCGTAAAAGTGCCCGTCGTGTTGCCATGTCGGCGCTATAGCCCAAACCCCGGCGCGACGCGAAATCGTCGTCAACCAACATTTTGGCGGCCTTATTGGTTGGTGGCGAACGGATCGGCCACACGCGGCCAGTACGGCGTGGTGCGCTTGGTAAAGGCAATGGCTGCGTAGTCCGGCGCGATGGCGCCAGCGGTCGCCACGTAGCGGACATCGCGCGCGATCGGTGCAAAACCGGCATAGAAATGCTGGGTCGATTTCACCACGATGATCCGCTTATCGGTCAACGTGCAGCCCAGCCCGGTGAAGGCGTCCTGATGGAACACTTGCCCTCGCTCGGTAATCAGGATGATGTCGATGCCGCCTGCCCGGACCCAGGCTGACGGCCCGAAATGCGCCCGTCCGCCGCCCAGCCCACCTTGGGAATGGTTGTCAGCAAGCCCCATCACCGTGATCCGCAAATCCACCGGCGCGCCCGATGCCACCCCGCATTTGCCGCCGATGCGCAAATCGAAGCTCGCCCCCAGCCCGGCTTCCATGCAGAAGCTGACCGCGACCGGGTCCCAGAAGCAGCCGATCACCGCGCCTTGTGCATCGCGCGCGACCAGACGTTGCAGAGTCTCGGTATTGTCAGACGGCGCGCCGCCACCGGCGTTATCGGCAACCTCGGCCAGCACAATTGGTTTGCCCTCGCCGGCCATGTCGAGCGCCTCGTCAATCGTGTCGTGCACGGGCGATGCCGCATCCCGCATCGCCCAGATTTCCGCGCCAAGCTGGTCGGCCAGCACCTGGGCCTTTGCCATGTTGCCATCGGCCACCACCACGATCTTGGCGCCAACATCGGCCACATCGCCCCACGGGAAACCGTGCCCGAATGATACCGACAAAATTCCGTCATGGCCTTCGAGCGCCTGCATCCGGGCCACAAAGCCTTTCACCGGCTCGGTCGGGGTGCGCCACATCGAAATACTGCGGCAGTCGTGATAGGCGATAACCGGCTTGACCGTACCGACCCGGGCTGCGCGGCACACCACATAAAGCTCCTCCGCGCGGGCACCGATATCGGTGTGGGGATATTCCTTGTAGGTGATGATGACGTTGGCGGACCGCCGCATCAGCTCGGTCAGATGGCAATGCAGATCGAGCTCGATCCCCACCACCACATCCGGGCCGACGATCTCGCGCACCCGCGCCAACAGATCGCCCTC
>JACMOQ010000587.1 GCA_014377905.1 Acetobacteraceae bacterium
ACCCAACCATTCATTATGCTTGATGAGTTTCTGCTGTCGGATGACGCGCAACAGGATCATCTTCTTTCTAACTCCAACTTTGGCTTCGATGCGCAGCTTGACTCCATCGGTCCTGCATTGCTTTGCGAGTGGGCGGATAGGAACCCAGAGGAGCGGTATACTCTGCTCGGTCAACATTTGGGGATGTTCCGACAAGAGAACCATCAGGAAACAAATATTCTATCCCCTGTTTTCTTGGGCGTCTTGAACAATGCTCCGGACAAACGCCGGTTCCTTTCTGGCACCTTGGGACTGCTACACCCAAATGGCTGTAGCGGTTCGCTTTCGGACGTCTTGACACAGCGCCGGGCAGAGTTGATGCAGCTCGCCGAACACGCCGACGCTGGCGTGCGTCAATGGTTCGTGGACCTCCTACCTAACCTCGACGCCTGGATTGCCAGCGAGCAAAGTCAAGACCGTGAGAGTGAGGGAAGTTTCGAATAGCATTGCAGAATTTTCTACCAGACAACCCAGATGCCTTCCTCTCCTACCCACCAACCCCATGACAATGCTTATACTTCTTCCCAGACCCGCAAGGGCAAAGCGCATTCCGCCCCGAGTTCGTCCAGGTCGATGGCACCTGCGGATCAACCCCTTCATTCCGCAGCGGCAGCGCGGTAATTACCGCCTCCTCACTCAGCCCATCATACCCGCCATCCGCCGGATAGCTTTCAATCGTCACCTGTGGCGCCACCGGCTCCGGGTCGCGCCCGATTTCGATGCGGGCGAGCACCGATGTCACGCGTTCCTTCAATTCGTCCAGCATGGCGTTGAACATCGCGAAGGCTTCGGATTTATATTCATTCAGCGGGTCGCGTTGCCCATAGGCGCGCAGCCCAATGCCCTGGCGCAGATGGTCCAGCGCCAGCAGATGTTCTTTCCACACTTGGTCGAGGATTTGCAGCAGCAAATTCTTTTCCGCGTAGCGCATCATCTCCGGCCCGAAATTCGCGGCTTTGGACTCCATCAGCGCGTCAACCGCGTGGGTCAGCCGCTCCAGGATGGCTTCTTCGTCAATGCCGTCCTCGGCCGCCCAGTCCACCACCGGCAGCGCGACGCCGAAAATGCGCGCCACGTCCTCGGCCAGTTCGGCAGATTTCCACTGTTCCGCATAGGCTTTTTCTGGAATGCGGGCCGATACCAGGCCCGACACCACTTCGCCGCGCATGTCGGCGATGGTTTCGGTCACGGTTTCCGCGCGCATGAATTCCTTGCGCTGCGCGTAAACCTCGCGGCGTTGGTTGTTCATCACGTCGTCATAGCGCAGCACGTTCTTGCGGGTGTCGAAATTGCGTGCCTCGACCTTTTTCTGTGCCTTTTCCAGCGCCTTGTTGATCCACGGATGCACGATCGCCTCGCCATCCTTCAGACCCAACCGCGCCAACATCCCGCCCATCCGGTCGGACCCGAAAATCCGCATTAGATCGTCTTCCAGCGACAGGAAGAAGCGGCTGGCGCCCGGATCGCCCTGGCGGCCAGATCGGCCACGTAACTGATTGTCGATGCGTCGGCTTTCATGGCGTTCGGTGCCAATCACGAACAGCCCGCCGGATTGTTTCACCTTTTCATGGGCTTCGGCCACCTCGGCGCGGATTTTTGTCGCCCGGATTCCGTGGTCGGCCTCGTCGGTGATCGGCGCCAGTTCCAACTGGATGCGCATATCGGCGTTGCCGCCGAGTTTGATGTCGGTGCCGCGGCCGGCCATGTTGGTGGCGATGGTGACCGCGCCAACCGCGCCGGCCTGGGCGACAATGCCGGCTTCCTGTTCGTGGAAGCGGGCGTTCAGCACTTTGTGCGGCACTTTTCGTTTCAGCAGCAATTCGCTGAGCATTTCGCTGCGTTCGATGCTGGTGGTGCCAACCAGCACTGGCTGGCCGCGTTCGCGCGCTTCATCGATCAGGGCGGCCACCGCGTTGTATTTTTCCTCGGCGGACCGATAAACCTCATCATCATCATCACGCCGCGTGATCGGCACGTTGGTCGGGATGTCAATTACGTCGAGCTTGTAGATCTCGGCCAACTCATCCGCTTCGGTCATCGCGGTGCCGGTCATGCCGGACAGTTTCGGGTAAAGCCGGAAATAGTTCTGGAAGGTGATCGATGCCAGCGTCTGATTTTCCGCCTGGACGGTGACGAATTCCTTCGCCTCCAGCGCCTGGTGTAGCCCTTCCGAGTAGCGTCGGCCTTCCATCATGCGGCCGGTGAACTCGTCAATAATCACCACCTTGTCGTCCCGCACGATGTAGTCAACGTCGCGGGTGAACAGCGTATGGGCGCGCACCGATTGGGTTAAATGGTGCAGCACGGTCACGTTGAAGATGTCGTAAAGATTGCCCTCGGCAATAATTCCGGCGTCGCGCAGCATGTCCTCGCCGGTTTGCGACCCCGGCTCGGTCAGCGAAACGGTCTTGAACTTTTCTTCGCGGTCAAAGGTCGAAGGGTCTTTCACCAGTTCGGCCACCACGGCGTTGACCGATCGATAAAGATCGGACGAATCCTCCGCCGGCCCCGAGATAATCAGCGGCGTCCGCGCCTCATCGATCAGGATGCTATCGACCTCATCGACAATCGCGTAGCTGAAGTCGCGCTGGACCATGTCATCCAGCCGATACTTCATGTTGTCGCGCAAATAATCGAAGCCGAATTCATTGTTGGTGCCATAGGTGATGTCGGCGGCATAGGCGGCGCGGCGCTGATCCTCCTCAATCCCGTGGACAATCACCCCGGTGGTCAGGCCCAAAAACCCGTAAATCTGCCCCATCCAGCCGCTGTCGCGCTGGGCGAGATAGTCGTTCACCGTCACCAGATGCACGCCCTTGCCAGACAGCGCGTTGAGGTAAACCGCCAGCGTGGCAACCAGGGTCTTACCCTCACCGGTCTTCATTTCGGCGATCTTGCCGTCATGCAGCACCATGCCGCCGATCAACTGCACGTCGAAATGGCGCATCCGCAAAACCCGCTGCGATGCCTCGCGCACCACCGCGAAGGCTTCCGGCAAAAGATCGTCCAGCGTCGCGCCACCCGCGAAACGGGTGCGGAATTCCTCGGTCTTGCCGCGCAATTCCTCGTCCGACAGCGCCTGCATCGCTGGTTCCAGCGCGTTGATCTGCGGCACCCGGCGCTGATACGCCTTCAGGGCACGGTCATTGGCGCTACCAAACAGAACGCGGGCGAGGGAGCCGAACATGCAACTCTTTCCAATCTATACGGGCTTCAGATAGGACCGGGGCGGGTCCGGGTCAACGGATTGGCCCCGATTGCCTGCCCGACATCGGAAATCCCGCCGCGCAGCGGTTGTCCAAGCGCGCGGATCGTTGTAGGGCGCGCACAGGCCGGGCATGATCGGCCGAGCATCGTTTTAAGGATCATCTGCATGTTGCGTAAGCGCCTTGCCGCCCTGCCAGTCGCGTTGGCACTTGCCGCCGGCCTTGCCCTGCCGCTCGCCGCCCAGCCGGCGCCCGATCCGATTGTCGCCCGGGTCAATGGCGAGGAAATTCGCGCCAGCGATCTGGCCGAAGCTGCACAGGCCCTCCCCCAGGACATGCGCGGCATGCCCCCCAGCGTCATCATGCCGATGTTGATTGACCAGTTGGTGGACCGCAAGGCGATTTCCCTGCTCGCCCGCCAGCGCAAGTTCGAAAATGATCCCGCGGTTCTGCGCGCCACTGCCCGCGCTGCCGATCAGGCGATGCAAACCGCGCTGATGCAAAAAGAAATCTCCCCGCTGATCACCGATGCCGCGCTCAAAGCCCGCTATGACCGCGACTTTGCCGGCAAGCCTGGCGAAACCGAGGTCCATGCCCGCCATATCCTGGTGACCAACGAAGCCGATGCCCGCGCGGCCATTGCGGAACTCAAGGCAGGTGGCGATTTCGCCGCCATCGCCAAGTCCCGCAGCACCGATCCCGGATCGGCCGATGGCGGTGATCTCGGCTTCTTCAAGCAGGGTGACATGGTGCCCGAATTCGCAGCCGTCGCCTTCGCGCTCAAGCCCGGTGAAACCTCCCAAACCCCGGTAAAGTCGCAATTCGGCTGGCACGTCATCAAGGTCGAGGAACGCCGCCAGGCGGCGCCGGCGAGCTTTGAGGAATCACAGGACCAGATCCGCCAATCGGTCATCCAGGAAGGCATCCAGGGCATCATCAAGATCGCCCGCACCGGCCTGAAAATCGAGATCTTCAACCCCGATGGCACGCCCAAGCGCGCCACCGATGCTGCCGAGCCGCCGCCGGCCCCCGTCAAGAAGTAGCCGGTCAAAAAATAAGGAAACTCCGCATGGCCACCGCCATTTCCCCGCTTGCCGTCCCACTACCCGCTTTGCCGCCTTTGGCCGGGGTTCGTCTTGGCGCTGCCGCCGCCGGCATTCGCTACACGGGCCGCAATGACGTGGTGATGATGGAACTCGCCGCGTCCACCACCGTCGCCGGGGTGTTCACCTCGAACAAATGCCCCGGCGCGCCGATTGACTGGTGTCGCGATGCGCTCGCCGGCGGCCGCGCCCGCGCGGTGGTCATTAACGCCGGCAACGCCAATGTCTTTACTGGGGCTGCCGGGGCGGCCACCACCAAAGCAACCGCCGCGGCTGCCGCAAAACTCGTCGGCTGCAAGCCCAAGCAAGTCTTCCTGGCCTCAACGGGCGTGATTGGGGAGGTTCTGCCCACCGAAAAGCTCACCGCCGCCCTGCCTGCGTTGCACGCGGCCCTGACCGACGATGGTTGGGAAGCCGCCGCGCGTGGCATCATGACCACCGACACCTTCCCCAAGGCGTCCACCGTGATCGTCAAAATCGGCGACGCGGACATTCGTATCACCGGCATCGCCAAAGGCAGCGGCATGATCGCGCCCGATATGGCGACAATGCTGTGCTTCATCTTCACCGATGCCGCCATCCCCGCGCCGTTGCTGCAAGCGGCGTTGTCCAAGGGCGTTGGCACCACCTTCAACTGCACCACCGTCGATAGCGATACCTCGACGTCCGACACCGTGATGCTGTTCGCAACCGGTGCCGCCAAGCATCCCAAGGTCACCGATGCGAAGATGCTCAAGGGCTTCACCAAGGCGCTGCACGGCGTGCTGCTCGACCTCGCTTTGCAGGTCACCCGCGATGGCGAGGGCGCGCAGAAGCTGATCCGGATTGATGTCACTGGCGCGGCCACCAACAAATCCGCCAAGCGCATCGGCATGGCGGTGGCGAACTCACCCTTGGTCAAGACCGCGATTGCCGGGGAAGACGCCAATTGGGGCCGCATCGTGATGGCGGTCGGCAAGGCCGGCGAACCCGCAGATCGCGACAAACTCTCAATCGGCATCGGCGGGGTGTGGATGGCACGCGATGGCGCGGTCATCGCAGGCTACGACGAAACCCCGGTGGTCGCCCACATGAAGGGGCTTGAAGTCGATATCGCCATCGATATCGGCCTCGGCAAAGGTAAAGCCACGGTTTGGACCTGCGACCTGACCCACGGCTATATCGACATCAACGGCAGCTACCGAAGCTGATCTGGTAGCTGATCTGGGTTTCGGTGTTCGGCATCGGCAACCCGTCTCAAAACCCGACGCGCGCGCGATCAGCACTTTCTGTTTTTCCTGCAACTTGATACACTCTACCCCCTGTATGACAGATCATTTGCCCCCCTCCAGCTTCGAACCGTTACGCACCGATCGCCTGACGTTGCGGCCCTATGTCGCCGATGACGCTGCCGAACTGCACCGGTTGCTGAATAATTTTGCCATCATCCGTGACCTCGCGGCGGTCGAATTTCCCTATGAGCGTGATCTCGCCGACGCCTGGATCGCCAGCACCGTCGCGCAGATCGGCGCCGGGCAAGCCTATCACCTCGCCATCACCGGGCAGGAGGGTGATGCCGAAATCCAGGTAGGCGCGGTCGGGTTGCGGCTCGATAGTGCCAACCGGATTGGCCATCTCGGCTATTGGGTGGCGCCGCCCTATCGCGGCCACGGTGTCGCGGGGGAAGCCGCCGGCCGTCTGGCGCGCTGGGCGCTCGCCAATCTTGACCTTGACCGGATCGCGGCCAGTGTCGCCACCGATAATCCCGGCTCGATCGCGGTCCTACGCCGCATCGGCTTTCGCCATGTCGGCGAAGGGATGGAGTATTTCCTGGCCCGCAAAAGCGACCAGAAAACTTTGCGTTTTGAGGCTACCCGCGCCGATCTGTTCGGCACGCCCGAGGGCGATGCCCAGGCGGATGGCAGCAAGCCGTTATTGCTGGTTGCCGCTTGCGCGCTGGTCGATGTCGATCGCCGGGTGCTGCTGGCCCGTCGGCCGGAAGGCAAGAAAATGGCCGGGCTGTGGGAATTTCCCGGCGGCAAACTCAATCCTGGCGAAACCCCGGAAGCCGCCCTGATCCGCGAATTAAAGGAAGAAATCGGCATCGATGTGGCCAAAAGCTGCCTCGCCGCGTTTGCCTTCGCCTCGCACAGCTACGATAATTTCCACCTGCTGATGCCGCTATTC
The DNA here is from genome assembly GCA_014377905.1 of Acetobacteraceae bacterium. Taxonomy (GTDB): domain Bacteria; phylum Pseudomonadota; class Alphaproteobacteria; order Acetobacterales; family Acetobacteraceae; genus CAITOL01. The sequence continues at coordinate 6,515 of JACMOQ010000587.1, forward strand.
CTCTGCCGGCGCTGGCGCGGTGTGCCGCAACCGCTGGAGGGCCAGACGCTGGCGTGGGTGGCGGTGGATCGGCTCGGCGAGTATGCCATGCCGGAAGCGGATCGCCCGCTGGTGCCGCTATTGCGCGATTTTCTCTAGAGTCTGGTTTTCACGATCATCATCCGATCAAACGAAGCCGTTTGAACGGATGATGATCTAGTTAAAGGGCCACGCCATGTCTGACGCCAACCCCATTGCCTGCCTGCTGGTGATCGGCAACGAGGTCTTGTCCGGCCGCACCCAGGACGCCAATATCAAATTCCTCGCCATCGGCCTGGGCGAAATTG
>JACMOQ010000079.1 GCA_014377905.1 Acetobacteraceae bacterium
CGCCGATCCAAATTGCCAATCCGCACTGGAATGATCGTTACGTGCTGCGCGCCGGGCAGGCGCTGGAGTCACGCGCGAAAATGCTGGCGCGGGCGGCGGGGCGCGGGGCGCTGATCATGCCGATGCATTTTGGCGATCCTTATTGCGGGTATGTGTGGCGGCAGGGGGGTGGGTATGCGTTTGAAGGGGCGAAGTAGGCGGTTTTGTCGTCGCCGCTTGGGCTCGCAATGACGATTTTTCCATCCCGGCGTCTGCTGGGGCGATGAGATTGATCGCAGTTAAACTGGCGTAACGGCTACCTGGGCAGTTACCGAAATTGAAGTCTTGCCTTCAAGCTTTCCTAAACGCTGCGATATAGTTGACCGACGTATTCCGCGTCGCCCGCCACCCGCCGATCCCTGGCTGCAACCCGGCGACGTCAATGCAGCGCAGCCCCGCCGCGCGTGCCAGGGCGGATAGCTCGGCCGGGGAGAGGAACTTGGTCCAGTCATGGGTGCCGGTTGGCAGCATGCGCAGGACATATTCGGCGCCGAGGATGGCGACCAGCCAGGCGCGTTTGGTGCGGTTCAGGGTGGAGACCACCAGCAGGCCGCTGGGTTCAAGGGTTGCTGCCAGGGTTGCCAGGAAGCTCGCCGGGTCGGGGACATGTTCGATCACTTCAAGCGCGGTGATGACGGGAAAGGTGACCCCGTCCTCAAGGTTGGTTCGGTAGGTGATTGGCAGATCGCCGGCGTGGGCGCGCGCAGCAGCGATGGCGCCTGGGGCGGCGTCATCGCCGGTGACATCATGGCCCAAAAGGGCGAGGGCTTCGGAGGCGGGGCCCGCGCCGCAGCCGATATCGAGGATGCGGCTGGGCTGGGCGATAAGGCGGTTGATCCAGGCGATGCGGGCCGGGTTCATCGCGTGCAGCGGGCGCATCGGGCCTTTTGGGTCCCACCATTCACTTGCCAGCGCATCGAAACGCGCGATTTCGTCAGGCGAGACGCTCAGATGCTGCACGGTTTGCATGTTGCCCACTCCTGTTCCGGCCTTTATGTGTGCCGAGCATATCTTTCACGCAAGCTTGGAACCAATGGCCCGCATAGTGATGAAGTTTGGCGGCACGTCCGTCGCCGATCTCGATCGGATCAGGAACGTCGCAGCCCGCGTCAAGCGCGAGGTTAATGCCGGCAACGAAGTCGCGGTGGTGGTGTCGGCGATGGCGGGCGTCACCAACGCGCTGGTCAAGTACTGCACCGATTTGTCACCGCTGCATGACGCGCGGGAGTACGATGCGGTGGTGGCAACCGGGGAACAGGTGACCGCGGGGCTGGTGGCGATTGCCTTGCAGGAGGCGGGGGTTGATGCGCGGTCCTGGCAGGGCTGGCAGATTGCGCTGAAGACCGACAATGCCCACGGCAAGGCGCGCATTGAGGCGATTGACGGCGCGACCTTGATTGCGCGGATGCAGACGGGCCAGGTGCCGGTGATTGCGGGCTTTCAGGGCATCGGGCCGGATAACCGGGTAACGACGCTGGGGCGTGGTGGGTCCGACACATCGGCAGTGGCGCTGGCCGCCGCGATGCAGGCGGATCGCTGTGACATCTATACCGATGTTGACGGGATTTACACGACCGACCCCCGCATTGTGCCAAAGGCCCGCAAGCTCCAGAAAATTGCCTATGAGGAAATGCTGGAACTGGCATCGGTTGGCGCGAAAGTGTTGCAAACCCGTAGCGTTGAACTGGCGATGAAGCAACGCGTGCGGGTGCAGGTGCTGTCGAGTTTTGGCAATGATAATCTGCTGGGCAGCGACCTGCCCGGCACTTTAGTGGTCGATGAGGACGAGATCGTGGAACAGGCAATAGTCTCTGGCATCGCTTACTCGCGCGACGAAGCGAAAATTACGGTGCGGCGGGTGCCGGATCGGCCCGGCATTGCGGCGGCGATTTTCGGGCCGCTGTCGGAAGCCAGCGTCAATGTCGATATGATTGTGCAGAACGTGTCGGCGGATGGGACAACCGACATGACGTTCACCGTTGGCCGCGCCGATCTGCCGAGCGCGCGGGCGGTGCTCGATGCGCATATCAAAACGATCGGGTTTGCGGAAATTCTATCCGATGCCGATGTGGCGAAAATCAGCGTGGTCGGCACCGGGATGCGCAGCCATGCCGGGGTTGCCAGCACGATGTTCAAGGCGCTGGCCGATCGCGGCATCAATATCCAGGTGATTTCGACGAGTGAGATCAAGGTGTCGGTGTTGATTGCGGCCGATTATACCGAACTCGCGGTGCGCGCCTTGCACACCGCTTATGGATTGGACGCCGCATGACCGACGCACGGGCGCAACTCGACCGGCTCTGGGCGCGGGGGACGGCGTTCCTCGGCACCGAAATTGCGCTGATGGGCGGCGCGATGAGCTGGGTGAGTGAGCGGCATTTGGTGTCGGCGATATCGAATGCCGGCGGGTTTGGGGTGATCGCCTGCGGGGCGATGAACCCGGCACTGCTGGAAGCGGAAATCGCGGCGACCCAGGCAATGACGCAGAAGCCATTCGGGGTGAATTTGATCACCATGCACCCGCAACTGAATGATCTGGTGCAGGTGTGTCTGGCGGCCAAGGTTGGGCATGTGGTGCTCGCCGGCGGCATCCCGCCAGGTGGCGCGGTGCGGGCGGTGAAGGATGGCGGGGCGAAACTCATCGCGTTTGCACCGGCGCTGGTCCTGGCCAAGCGGCTGGTGCGATCTGGTGCCGATGCGATTGTTATCGAAGGCAGCGAGGCTGGCGGGCATATTGGCCCGGTATCGCTGACAGTGCTGGCGCAGGAGATTTTGCCGCATCTGAAAGACGTGCCGGTGTTTGTGGCGGGCGGCCTCGGGCGGGGCGAGGCGATTTTGTCATATCTCGAAATGGGGGCGTCGGGCGCCCAGCTTGGCACGCGCTTCGCGGCGACGGTGGAAAGCATTGCGCATGCGAACTTCAAGCAGGCCTTCGTGCGCGGCAATGCGCGTGATGCGCTGCCGTCGATCCAGTTGGATGAA
>JACMOQ010000588.1 GCA_014377905.1 Acetobacteraceae bacterium
ATTATGCCGGGACATTTCACACGATGCCACCTCGCCGGAAGCGTCGCATTCTGATAGTTATCCCTTAGCAACATCAGGGAGCACGCAACCAACCGCTGGAAAGTCTGGGCAGTATCGGCACTTTCCGCGCCCCTTGCCGCGGCCCCTGCATTTGCACTCGATGCACGTTACCGCGACGCCAATGGCCATCTGGTGGCCGATGTGCAAATCGATCCGAAGGAATGGATCGACCCGTCGACTCTGATTTTTGCCTATACCCCGGTCGAGGGCCCCGAGGTCTGCTGCAAGATCCGGGGCGATTTCCTCAAGCATATTTCCGTGGTCACCGGCCAAAGGTCATCTTCTTTGCGGTGCAATTTAATTGGTCCACTCGCCGGAAAATAACGTCGATTTCCTGGCCAAGCCGCAGATCGGCGCTTTCGGAATGTCTCAGCGCGCTGCAGTCAACAAACGGCAGCATCGGCCTATCCTATTTCGATATCGTTACATCCTGGGCTAGGCTGCGTTCATCGATCCGCGGTGTATGGGCGAAACCCGGCCGCATCGCCCAGACATTCTTTTGCAGATGGGTCGGCAGAAATGCTACGTCATCCACCGCAAGCCGTGTCACAGCCTGCAACATTGTTTCGCGCTTGGCATCATCGCCCTCCGCCATTGCCGCCAGCAAGCCAGCGTCAAACGCGGGATTGGAATAGCGGAAGCGGTTCACGCTCCCAAAGCCGGTCTTGGCATCGAATGTTCCCAGCACTGACCGCAACCCGGCCGTCGGTTCTCCGGTAGAGCTTCCCCAGCTCACCAGAAACGCCGAGAATTCCTGCCGTGATGCCTTGGTGATGAAGCTTGCATATGGCGCCACTTCAACGCTGGTGCGAACCCCAGCCCTGGTCCACATCTGCCCAACGGCTTGGGCGATGCGGCTGTCATTGGGGTATCGGTCATTCGATCCGTGCAAGGTGATGGCAAAGCCGTTGGGGAAGCCGGCATCGGCGAGCAGTTTGCGGGATGCTGCCAGATCGGCCTTCGGCGCCGGACGATCAGCGACATAGGCATAGGTGCCCGGCGGCATCATCTGCACTGTGGCAGTCGCCACCCCCTCCATCACCCGTGCCACGATCGCGTCACGGTCCAATGCCAGCGACAAAGCCTGGCGTACTCTGATGTCGTTCAGCGGGTTGGGGTCAATTGGCTTGCCATCCAGCGTGGTAATGAACGGCGACGGCCCAGCATGGGCACGGTCCAACGCAACATACATGATCCGCATGCTGTCAATTTCAGAGATCGTGATTTTTGGCTCCTTGCGCAGGCGCTCCACATCGCTGGTAGGCACCTGATCGATGATATCGAGATCACCTGCCAAAATTGCCGATGCCCGGCTCGCGCTATTGGTAACCATGCGGTAATCGACCTGTGCCCAAGCGGGCTTGGTGCCCCAATACAAATCGTTGCGGCGCAGAACTGCCTTGTTGCCGGCTTCGAATTTCTCCATCCGGAACGGGCCGGTGCCGATCGCAGCAACCCCGCTGTTGAATTCGTCGCTACCGGGCGTGCCGACGGACCCTGCAATGATCGGCACCTGGGCGAGGTCGCCGGGCAGCAAGGGGGCAGGCGCGCGGGTGTGGAGACGGACGGTCAGCGGATCTATGATTTCAACCTTGATGATCGGTTGCAAATAGGTTTGAAACGATCCGGGACTGTTAATCACCTTTGGCACCCGCGCGATGGTGGCGGCCACATCGGCTGCGGTGAAATCTGCGCCATTGTGGAATTTCACACCCGGACGCAGCTTGAATTCCCACACGTCGACGGCAATTGTCCGCCATGACAGCGCCAGGGAAGGCACCAGCCTGCCCCCTGGTGTCATATCGGTCAGCCGATCATAGACCATGCCGGAAAACGCGTTGTTGGGACCGATGTTATGGTAGTGCGGATCGGCAGAGGTCACTTGCGCACCGACGCCAAAGCGCAGGGTTTGCGCATGGGCGAGGGCGGGCAGGAGGGTAATAGCGCAAAGCGCGATTGTAAGTTTTTTCATTTTTAGATCTCCCCCCAAGGAACTTAAACGCCAGAATCTTCTTTGTTTGAAAACAAAGAAGCAAAAAAACTTTAATACTTTATTTCCGGAGGCTCAGGTCCGTCCGCGTTCCCCCGCCAACGGCAACGAAGTGATAGAAATTTTTTTTGTTCACAAAAAGAATGACTTGCCTTCCTTTTACGCGGCCTTCGGCAAAAACCCAGGATCAAACACCTTCGTCGCCATCACCTGGCAACGCCGGATCAACCTTTTCTCCTCCGGCAGATAATCCGCGATTGCGCGATGTATGGTGCCGAGATTGTCCCATACCAGCAGGTCGTTCTCGGTCCATACATGGGTGAAACGATATTTGTCCTGCAACTGGTGATCGAACAGATAGGTCAGCATCGCATCGCTATCAGGCCCCGACATCTGGTTGATCCGCATTGCGTAGCCGGGGTTGCAGTAGAGCGATTTCCGCCCGGTGATGGGGTGGGTCAGGAACACATCATGCACCGCGGGCGGGCGCAGACGGCGCTGTTCACCAGTCAGCGGTTTGCGCATGCTGCCGGGGCGCAGCCGCATCATCTCCCAGAATTTGTCGAAGTCGTGGGTGACGGTCATGCCGGCGAGGCGCTGCTTGATATCGTCGGGCAGATCGTCATAGGCGGCCTGCATATTGGAAAACTCGGTGCCGCCGAGCGCGCGACCATCGCGGCGTGGGATGGTGATGCCGTACAGCACGTTCACAAAACCCATCACGTCGCGGTACGACATATCAGTGTGCCAGTCCTGGCCAGCATCGTGCATGCCGATATATTCGCCATCCTCCTTGATGTTGGACAGGACGTTGACCTCAGGGGTTTCTTCCTTGGTGGCCTTGGTGATCGAGCCCTGAATGTCACCGAACTTTTCCGAGAACGTCTTCAACTGCGCCGGATCGAGATGCTGGTCAGGGAAGCGCAGTACTCCGTAACGACCGAGGGCGGCAAGCAATTGCCCCCAGTCGGCGTCCGCGATCGGCTGGGCGGCATCGATGCCAAGGATGGTGGCGCCCAGGATGGCCTGGTTCGGGATGACGGTAATCATCGGAAGGTCCTTTGAACTAAATATGATACTATCATAAATCAAATGACGGATTTGCCCAATGCCTGGTCGGCCGCGGCCGCTTGCTTCGCCCGTACAAGCCGAACCAGATTATCCCGCGTAATCTTGCTGTTTGCGGCGCGTGGCACCTGGATAGGCGGTACCATAAATCGCGGCGTCTGCGCCGCGAGACGGGCGCGGCACGGTGCTGCTTTGCCCGCCCCGATTTGCGCGCGCCGGCGGTTGCGCCCTTGGCCAAGGGCGCCAAAAGGCAAACCCTGCATCGCCGGATCGGGCGGCGCGGAGATTTAGGGCCTGATCAGACGGTGAAAATATGGGCGCAGCCGAGAATGGTGAACCCAACCCGCGCACCTTGGGCCGGCGCGTTGAAACTCGATTGGCGCATATGCAACGCATAACCGCCATCGAGACGGACGGTAACCGCACAGAATGGCCCGGCGAAGTCGCACTCGATCACGGTTCCGATCGTCCCTGTCAGCGGGGCGGTCAACTTGATCTGCTCGGGGCGCAGCAAGATTTCGGCATCGAGCCGCGCGGTTGCATCGTTGACCGCGACCGGACCAAGCGCACATTGCGCCATGCCTTCCGCAATCCGCGCGGGCAGGATGATTGCGTCACCCAAGGCGCTGGCGACCGGCTTGCTCACGGGGTGGCGATACACCCCCTGCGGCGTGCCGAGTTGCAGCAGGTGCCCCTCGCCCATCACCGCGACCTGATCGGCAAACGACAACGCCTCGCTCTGATCATGGGTAACCAGGATGGTGGTAATGCCGGCCGCCTGCAGCAAGGTCGATACCGCCTTGCGCGTAGTGTCCCGCAAGGTCGCATCAAGCGCGGAAAACGGCTCATCCAGAAGCAGCAATCGTGGTGCGCGGGCCAATGCCCGCGCCAGCGCCACCCGTTGCTGCTGGCCGCCAGACAAGGCGTCGGGTGAGCGGATACCCAGGGCCGGATCGAGCCCGACCATCACCAGTAATTCCTTGATCTGCGATGCGCGCCCGGCCAATCCGCGTTCGAGGCCGAAGCCCACATTGTCGGCGACCGATAAATGCGGGAACAGCGCCCCGTCCTGCATGACGATGCCGATCTGACGCCGATGGCTGGGGACATGCTGGTTGGCCCCGACCAAAACCTCGCCATCCAGCACCACGGTTCCGATCTCTGGCACCTCAAATCCCGCGATGATCCGCAGCAAAGTGGTTTTGCCCGACCCTGATGGCCCGAGGATCGCCAGCCGTCCACCCTTGGACAGGGTGAGCGAGACATCGTGCAGCGCTTCAACCGCGCCATAGCGTTTGGAGATATGGCTGAGCGACAAGAAGCTCATCGTCCGGCCGCGCGCTGGGATTGGGAGTGGAGTTGCCAGGTCAGTGGCAGGGCGAACAGGATCATCAGCAGCGCATACGGTGCGGCGGCGGCGTAGTCGATCTCATTGCTATAGGCCCAGAACGCGGTGGCGAGCGTCTGAGTACCGGTCGGCGCCAGAAGCTGGGTCGCCGTCAGTTCATTGGTGATGCCAAGGGCGACGAGCGCCATGCCGGCGGCAGCACCGGGGGCGGCCAGCCGGATTGTCACCGCCCATAGCGCCCCGAGCGGAGTGCGACCCAGGCTGGCGGCGGCATGTTCGAGATCAACCGGGGCTTGGGCGATGCTGGCGCGCAGGCTGAGCAGGGCGCGCGGTAGGAACAGCAGTACATAAGCGGCAATGACGGTGACTGGGGTTTGATAAAGCGGCAGCGCCACCCGGACGGTGATGAAAACCAGGGCCAGTGCGACGACAACCCCAGGTAGGGAGCCGGCGATGTAGTTGCTGGCTTCCAGGACGCGTTGGATCAATCCTGGTGCACGCACCGATACGAATGCCATCGGGATGGCGGCGGCAACCGTCAACGCCCCACCTGCGATCGCAAGCGTGAGGGTTTCGGCCAAGGCCCCACCAATTTCGTCGAGCTTCCAAATCCCAGCACCACCGATTACGAGCCACCGGCCTAGCGTAGCCAGCGGCACCCCCAGCGTCAGCCCGGCTGTGATGACCGGAATCAGAAGACATGGCAGCAGCACGGACCCGAGTGCCGTAAGCGGCCGCGTTCGGGCGGCCCCGGAACCCAATCTTGCATAGCGCGTTTTGCCCCGCGCAGCCGCATCGGCGGCAAGCAGAGCAAGGCAGCAAACCACCAACACCATCGCCAGCATATTGGCGGCCGGGCCGCTATATCCGGATTGGAATTGGTCGATGATGGCGGTGGTGAAGGTATCAAATCGGATCATCACAAATAGCCCGTATTCAGC
>JACMOQ010000589.1 GCA_014377905.1 Acetobacteraceae bacterium
CGTCGCAGCGCGCTGGGCGCAGTTGAGGCAGTATGCCAACCGGCAAGCCACGACGACGGATCGTGTCCCGGCGCAAAGAATGCGAATTGCAGCGCCGCCAGGCGGACGGCATCGGGCAGCGCGATATTGGCGGCCCGCGCCAAAGCAGCGCTAAGTTCGGGTGCCGAGGTCCGGGCCGATGCCGCCGCAAGCACCACGCCACGCACCAGATTGGGGAAATCAGCCGCCAGCGAGCGCGCGCCCCAGTTGCCGTAGGCGTGGCCGCAAACGATGGCTGGGCCGACATTGGCGTGACGGATCACCTCGGCGAAATCGCGGGCAAAATCATGCTGCATAATGCCGGTCAATGAACCAGTGCTGCCCAGCATCCCCGCGGTTGCGGCCGCAGCACCAGGAAACCGTTTGCAGCAAAACGTTCGGCAACATCGTCGAAATCTTCCACATCGCGCAAAGACGACGGCAGGAGTCCGAGCGGCACGCCATGCCCGTCCCGGAGCGTGTCGATACAAACGTCACCATAGGCAACCTGATAGCGCGCGCGCATTCTCTACATCCCCGCAAACAACGATGTGGACATATAGCGTTCGGCAAAAGATGGCGCGATCGCCACGATCAGCTTGCCCGCATGGGCCGGATCAACCGCCAGCGCCAAGGCCGCATGCAGCGCGGCACCCGACGATATGCCGATCGGCAGACCTTCCATCCGCGCGCAACGCCGGGCGGTGGCGATCGCCTCACGTTCGCTGACCCGCATAACCATGTCCATCAGCGACATGTCCAGCACCGACGGCTTAAACCCCGGCCCGATGCCCTGCAGACCATGCGGACCTGGCTCGTCGCCTGACAGCACTGCACTTTCCGATGGCTCGATCAGGCAAATCCGCAAGCCCGCACGGCGCGGCTTCAGGGCTCGCGCAATCCCGGTAAGCGTGCCGCCAGTGCCAGCGCCGCCCACCACGATATCAACCAGCCCCGCGGTATCCGTCCATATCTCTTCCGCGGTGGTGGCCTCATGGATGGCCGGATTGGCGGGATTGTCGAACTGGCGCGGCATCCACGCGCCCGGGGTCGCCGCGACCACTGCCTCGGCTTTAGCGATTGCACCGGCCATACCTAACCGTGCCGGGGTCAATTGAACGTCCGCCCCCATGAGCCGCAGCATCTTGCGTCGTTCAATCGATGCGCCTTCCGGCATGCACACGATCAACTGGTAGCCGCGCGCCGCAGCCACGAAGCCCAGCGCGATGCCGGTATTGCCCGAAGTTGGCTCGACCAGCACTGACCGCCCTGGCGCGATCAGGCCCGACGCCTCGGCGGTGCGGATCATCGCCAAACCAATGCGGTCCTTGACCGAACCGAGCGGGTTGAAGAATTCAAGCTTCAGCGTCACCCGCGCCAGCAACTGGTCTTCCGTTTGGAACCGCGGCAACCCGACCAACGGCGTCCCGCCAACGGTTTCGAGCACACTATCGAAAATTCGGCCGCGCGCGGCTCCGATCGGATCAGACGGAATGGCGACTCGGGGCAATGGCTTGGGCATGCAATCGCTGTATCACAGCGCGTGATCGTGGTTTAGTCCGCCGTAATTTACCCAAGATCGAGTCCACGCATGTTGATCCGTCGCGACCGCGCCATGACTGCCATTACCATTATGCTGGACATCGCCTTCCATGCGGCGGGACGTGACACCGTGAGCGCCGGAGACCTCGCAGAACGGCTTGGCCTGGCGCGACGGGGAATGGAGCCATTGTTGCAAACCCTGTCGCGCGCCGGATTGCTCGATAGCGTGCGTGGACCGCGAGGTGGCTATCGTTTGGCCCGACCAAGGCGGGAAATCCGCCTCACCGAAATCGTCGTAGCTGCCAACGTTGATGACGCCCAAACAGCCGACGGCCCGGGCGGACGGTTGCAGGTTGCAGTTGTCGACCTGCTGTGGGTGGAGTTGGAGGATGCCGCGCGCGCCGCGCTCGGCACTTTAACCCTCGATGACCTGATCCGCCGCGCCCAGGCCGCGGGATTAAAAAGGCCGTCGAGCGAGCCCATTAGTTTTGCGATCTAGATGACTGTTTTACGATAATTTTTATCCCTAATCCTTGCTTTAGATGGCCAAAAACAACGCCGCCAGCCACGCTGCTCCAACTGCAACGCAGGCCCACACCACCTCAACGCTGGTAATCATCGGTTGTTCGTCCGGGCAGGGTTCAGCGTCGGTCGGCTCGCATTC
>JACMOQ010000080.1 GCA_014377905.1 Acetobacteraceae bacterium
GACGCTGCGATAGGGCGCCCACATCTCCCCGATCGCCGCGAGGTCGCGCGGTTTGGGCTGGGCGTCGAGGCCGTTCAGCACCCGGTAGCCTTCGCGCACCCCGAAATCATCAACCGGCAGGATGTCGAGCCGCCCGAGGGTGCCCATCAGAATCATTTCCACCGTCCACCGCCCGACGCCGCGGATCACTGTCAGGCGTTCGATCAGGGCGGCATCCGACAGGCGGGCGGCGGCGCGGCGGGTGGGCACTACGCCCTCGGCGGCCCTGGCCGCGATGTCACGGATGGCGAGCGTTTTGGAGGCCGAGAAGCCGCAGGCGCGCATGGCCGCGTCGCTGAGCGACAGGACTTGTTCCGGCCGGGGGAAATCCTGGTCGGGGAACAGGGCGGTAAAGCGGCCGATAATGGCGCGGGCGGCGGTGCCGTGCAGCTGCTGGAAGGCGATGGAACGGACGAGGGCTTGATACGGCTCGGTCTTTTCCGCGCCGCCGCGATAGCGCCCGACGCGTTTGATATGCGCGCCCAGCAAGGGATCGGCGGCGGACAGATGTTTGGTGGCGCGAAGCATGGCGCCAGTTTGTCACCCAAGTGCCACCACCGCCAGCCCCACCAGCATGCATCACGACTGCGTGTGCATCGGCCCCATTGCGCCCCGGCCATGCTTTTCCTGCTTGTCTTGTTGGCGTGCGGAGGCGCTATCCTGCGCTAACAATAAAGTTCCGGCCGGAGGAAAGCTGCCATGCAGCATTTACCAGTTATGCGGGCGCAGGAAGATGAGCAGAAGGCCGCCAATCGCCAAACCGAAAGTCTCGCTGGACTCGCTTTAACGATTGCGATTCTAGTGGTGTCGTTGTTCGTGCTGCGGCAGTTGCAGCATTCCACTAAGCTTGAGGATTGCATCATGGCAGGCCGCCTGAGCTGCGGGATGCCGACATTGGCCACGCTGCCCCCACAAAAGCGGATTTGATCTGAAGGCGATCTGTGGCAGCCTCTACCGGTAATTGAATTCAGGAGTTGCCGCATGCGCGTCGCCGATATGGACTGGCGGATGGTTGAGGATTGGTTGCGTGGTGATGACAGGGGCGTGCTGCCGCTGGGCAGTATTGAACAGCATGCCGGATTGTCATTGGCTGTCGATATGATCCTGGCCGAACGGGTAGCGGTCGAAGCCGCCGAACCCCTGGGCGTGCCGGTTTTCCCGGCGTTGCCGTTCGGGCTGGCGCCCTATTTCCAGGCTTTTCCTGGCAGCATGACGTTGCGGGTGGAAACCTATGTCGCAGTTGTGCGCGAATTGCTCGACAGCATGAAGCGGTCTGGGTTTCGGCGGATTTTGATCGTGAACGGGCATGGCGGCAACCAGCCGGCGGCCGCGTTGGCGCAGGAATGGATGATGGACAACCCCGATTGCCGGGTGCGGTTCCATGACTGGTGGCGGGCGCCGAAAACCATGGCCCAGGTGCAGGCGACCGATACGGTGGCGAGCCATGCGAGCTGGATGGAAAACTTCCCCTGGACGCGGCTGCCATCGACGTCTGCCGATGGGGTGAAGGAGATGGTCGATACCGACCTGCTGAAAACCCTGCCGCCGTTCGAGAGCCGCAATTTGCTGGAAGACGGCAATTTTGGCGGCCGCACGCAACGGTCGGACAATGAAATGCTGGCGATCTGGCATGTTGCCGTCGAAGAAACCCGCGCATTGCTGGAGGCATTATGAGCGATCCGATTCTGATCTGGGGCGCGGGCGCGATCGGCGGCAGCGTCGGGGCGTGGCTGAAGCGCGCCGGTCACGATATTCATTTCGTCGATGTGGTGGCCGACCATGTTGCCGCAATCAAGACCGCCGGACTGCGGATCACCGGGCCGGTGGATCAGTTCACCGTGGTGGCGCCGGCGTTCCTGCCATCCGAGGTGCGCGGCACCTATCGCCGGATTTTCCTGGCGGTGAAGGCCCATCACACCGAAGAAGCTGCCCGCGCCTTGCTGCCGCATCTGGCGGCGGATGGTTATGTGCTGTCTTTACAGAACGGGCTGTGCGAGCGGCTGATCGCAAGCGTTGTGGGGAAGGAACGCACCGTTGGTGCATTTGTGAACTACAGCACCGACTGGATCGCGCCGGGTGAGGTGATGTTTGGCAGCCGCGGTGCAGTAGTGCTTGGTGAACTCGATGGCGCGATGACCGAACGGCTGGCTGAACTGCACACGCTGATGCTGCAATTCGAACCGAACGCAATCATGACGACCGAGATCTGGGGTTATCTGTGGGGCAAGCTCGGCTATGGCGCGATGCTGTTCGCCCAGGCGCTCGGGATGGCCGGAATTGCCGATTGCCTGGGGCGGCCGGAATTGTTGCCGCTATGGTGCAAGCTCGCTGGCGAAGCCAATGCGGTGACCTTGGCCGAGGGGGTGACGCCGCGCGGCTTCAACGGTTACGATCCCGAAGCTTTCATGCCGGGGACGCCGATTGAAAAAAGCCGGGCCGCGGTTGCCGCAATGGTGGAATTCAACCGCCCGAGTGCGAAAACCCATTCTGGCGTGTGGCGCGATCTGGCGATCAGGAAGCGCCGCACCGAGGTCGATGTGCAGATCGCACCGATTTCTGAAATTGGCGCCACGCACGGTATTGCCTGCCCGACCATCGACCGCCTGGTGGCGATGATCCACGAGGTCGAAGCTGGGACACGCACGCTTTCCGACGATAATCTGGTGGAGTTGATGGGATCATGAATATTCGTTTCGATGGCCGGTTGGTGGTGGTGACAGGTGCCGGCCATGGCCTGGGCCGGGTGATTGCGCAAAGTTTTTCGGCTTTGGGTGCCAAGGTTTATGGCGGTGATCGCTCGGCCGAGAATTTGAAGGTGACCGCGTCTGCCGGCGGGATAACCGGGGCGGTGGTCGATCTGACTGACCGTGTTGCCGCCGCTGCCTGGATTGCCGATATCGAACAGAAAGAAGGCCGGGCGGTGTTCGTGCTGGTCAATAATGCCGGTGGCGTCGCCGGGCAGAAAATGCGCCCGATCGAGCAGGTGAGCGATGACGATTGGGACCGCATCATCGCGGTCAATGTTGGCGCGGCAATGGCGGTATCACGCGCCGCGATCCCGGCGATGAAGGCGGCGGGGGAAGGGCGGATCATCAATATCAGTTCGGGCGCTGGCTTGCAGGCCTCGCTCACCGGCATTCAGGCTTATGCGACCGCAAAGCACGCGGTGGTCGGGCTGACTCGCCAATTGGCGCATGAGTTGGGGGCGTTCAACATTACGGTCAATTCCGTGGCGCCGGGGTTCATCCGGTCCAATCCGGATACCGAGGTGCAGTGGGATGGTTACGGAACCGATGGTCAGAAGGCGCTGATCAGTCGCATCGCGCTGAAACGGCTGGGGTCGTCGCAGGATATTGCCAATGGGGTGATCTTCTTTGCCTCCGATCTGGCGAGTTTTGTGAGCGGGCAGATTTTGTCGGTGGATGGGGGACGCTAAGGCGGGAGATTTCTTGCTTTGGTTGATTACAGAAAGACTCTGTCATGGCGCTTAGTCTCAAAGACCCGGAGACCGATCGGCTTGCGCGGGCGGTTTCTGCGATGACAGGAGAGAGCTCGACGGTTGCGGCGCGCATCGCCCTGGCGGAACGCATGGAACGCTAACGTTTGCGGCGTGGGCGGCGCGGGAGCATCGCGGCGGAAATTGATGACATCGTCAAGGAGTTCGCGAAACGCCCGGTGCTCGACCCGCGCATGCCGGATGAAATCATCGGGTATGATGAAACAGGTATGTGGGCCTGATGGTGATCGACACCTCGGCAATCGTGGCAATTCTATTCGACGAGCCGGATGGTCAGCATGTCATCCGGGCAATTGAGCGCAATGAATTGCGCCTGATGTCGGCGGTCCGGCGGGGGCGAAATGTCGATGGTTATTGAAGGGCGA
>JACMOQ010000590.1 GCA_014377905.1 Acetobacteraceae bacterium
GGCATGTTCTTCACCATTGAGCCGATGATCAATGCCGGGCGCCCCGAGGTGAAAGTGCTCGATGATGGGTGGACAGCGGTTACCCGCGACCGATCATTGTCGGCGCAGTTCGAACACATGGTCGGTGTCACCGAAACCGGGGTTGAGATTTTCACTTTATCGCCCGGTAAGGTATTCAAGCCGCCCTATCCAGCGATCTGACGCCTCAGGGTTGAGTTAGCGTAAAGCGCACCTGCGACGGTTTATCATTAATCGTCAGGGCTAGAACCGCCGTCACCTTGCCGGTCGCGGCCGGGTCAAGTTGTCCGGTTAGTCTGTTTGCGTCTGCCGGCACCAGCATCACCTTCTGCGACTTCCCGCCGATCAGCACCGTAGCCTTGCCGCCCACCCGCGCACTCGGGATCGGCGTGTTGGCCTGATCACCGACATAGACGCTAATCAAGCGGCCGGTGATCACGAGTTCGACCCAATGGTCATCCGAGGTTTCGGCCACCGTGCCGCCATGTTGGGCGGCGGGGGCGGTGCCATGCGCAAAAGCGACAATTGGGCTGATAGACAGGAAAACGGTGAGGAGTAGATGTTTCATGGTCGAAAGCTCCATTTTTGCGGGGATCAGAAGGCGTCGGCCGGGATGCTTGATCCGGCCTGATCGGCGATCAGACGCTCGACCGCCGGGCGGCCAAAGCGCAGGAATAAAAGCGGGGTCAGCAGTGTATCCAGCAAGGTCGCGCTGATCAGTCCCCCAAAGATCACTGTGGCCACTGGATGCAATATTTCTTTGCCCGGGGCGTCGGCGCCGATCATCAGCGGCAGCAACGCAAATCCCGCCGATATTGCGGTCATCAACACCGGCGTCAGGCGTTCAAGGCTGCCACGCACCACCATGTCAGGGCCGAAAGCCTCGCCCTCATGCAGCACGAGGTTGATGTAATGACTGATCTTGAGGATGCCGTTGCGGGCGCTGATCCCGGTCAGGGTGATAAAGCCGATCATGCTGGCAACGGAGAGCGGCTGGTCGAACAGCCACAAGGCCGCCACGCTGCCGATCAGCGCCAAGGGCACGTTGGCCATGATGATCGCGGCCAACACGACCGATCGGTAGCGGCTATACAGCACGGTTGCCACCAACCCGAGCGATACCAGCGACAGCAGGCCGATCAGCCGGGCTGACTCCTCCTGGGCCTGGAAAGTGCCCTCAAGCTTGATGAAGCCGCCCGGCGGTAAAACCATCCCGGCAATCTCGGCCCGGATTGCGGCAATGATCCGGCCCTCATCGCTGCCATCGGTATTGGCCTGCACCACAATGCGACGGGTGCCGTTCTCGCGCAGGATCTGGTTCGGTCCATCATCGTCGGTGATATCGGCGATGTTGCGCAGCGGGGTCCGGCCCTTGGGCGTTTCAACCAGCAGGTTTGCCAGCGCCTCGGTACCGCGCGCGGTGTCGGCCAGCCGCAACACGACATCGAAGCGCTTCTGGCCATCGACAATTTGGCTGACTATTTTGCCGTTCACCAATTGCTCCAGCGCCTCGGTAACCGCCGCGGGCGTCACCCCAAACAGGGCGGCGCGCTGGTAGTCCAGGCGAATTTGCAGCTGCGGTACCCGAACCTGGCGTTCAACCACCAGATCGACCAGCCCGGGAATGGCGGCGAGGCGGGCGCGCAACTGCTCGGCCAATCCGCGCAACGTGTCGATATCCTCACCAAAGATCTTAATCGCGATCGCGGCGTTTACGCCGGAAAGCATGTGCTCCAGCCGATGCCCAATCGGCTGGCCGATGTTGAACGACGCCGGCAAAATCGACAGGCGCTGGCGGATATCGGCAAGAATGACCTCCTTTGGCCGTGCCGAGATGTGCAAATCGACGTCGAGTTCGCTCGAATGGACCCCTTCGGCATGTTCGTCGAGTTCGGCGCGGCCGGTGCGGCGGCCGACCGACTTTACCTCCGGCACCTTCATCACCAGCCGTTCGGCAATGGCTCCCAAGCGGTTGGCCTCGGCAAGGCTGATGCCTGGGGTGAAGGTCATCGCCACAGTCAGGGTGCCTTCATTGAACGGCGGCAGAAACGCGCGCGGCAATTGAACCGCGACGACGCAAGCGATAATCACGGCTGCCAGTGTCGCGCCAACCAACACCCCGCCATGGCCAAACGACCAGCGCAGCAATTTGGTGTCGCCATGCTTCAGCCAGCGTACCAGCGGGCTTTCCCGGCCCGACAAGTGCCGCATGCGCGGGATTAAATAATAGCACAGCACCGGGGTGACGGTGATCGAGGTTACCAGGCTGCCTAGGATTGAAACGATATAGGCGATGCCGAGTGGGGCAAACAACCGCCCCTCAATCCCCGATAGGGCAAAGAGCGGAATGAACACCAGGATGATAATCAGGGTGGCATAGATGATGCCGGATCGAACCTCCTGGCTGGCGGCAGCAACCACGGCAAGCACCGGGCGCGGATGGGCGGCCTCGCGATTTTCCTTAAGGCGGCGATAGACGTTTTCGACCCCAACGACGGCGTCATCGACCAGCTCACCGATAGCGATCGCAAGCCCGCCCAGGGTCATGGTGTTGATCGACAGGCCGAGGGCGCGAAACACCAGCACCGTAATCAGGATCGAGATCGGGATCGCGGTCAGCGATATAAGGGTGGTGCGCGCGTTCAGCAGGAAGGCGAACAGCACGATCGCCACAACGATGACCGCATCGCGCAATGCGTCCTCAACGTTGGAAATTGAGGCTTCAATGAAGCTTGCCTGCCGGAACAACACCGTATCCGCGGTCACCCCAGGTGGCAGCGCCTTGGCGAGATCGGCCAAGGCCTGCTCGACCTTGCGGGTGAGGTCGACAGTGTCCGCGCCGGGTTGCTTTTGCACCGACACGATCACGGCGGGTTTGCCGTTAGCCCCGGCATCGCCGCGTTTGAAGCGGGGTGCGTGCCCGAGCTTGGCGACCTGCCCGAGCAGCACCGCCTGGCCCGCGCGCAGTGTCACCACCAATCGCCCAAGGTCTTCCAAACTGGCCGTGCGTCCGATATTGCGAATGACATACTCGGAACGATTTTGGTCGACAAAGCCGCCGCCGGTGTTAGTACCGAACTGCTTGATGGCCCGTTCGACGTCGTCAAGGGTGACATCGAGGCGCGACATCGCCGCAATGTCTGGGGTGATCTGGAACTGGCGCACCTCGCCGCCGATCGGGATCACCTGTGCCACGCCCGCGATCGCCAGCAGGCGCGGGCGGAGGGTGAAGTCGGCAAGTTCGCGCAATTCCATCGGCGTCGCCACAATACCGCCGGGCACTGGATTTGCCGACATGGACACCAGCATCACCTCGCCCATGATCGAGGTGATCGGTCCCATTTGCGGGGCAACTCCGGCCGGCATCTGCGCTCGAACGCCCACCAATCGCTCCGCAATTTGTTGGCGGTTCAGGTAAATATCGGTATTCCAGGCGAATTCAACATACACGATCGACAATCCAACGCTGGACACCGACCGCACCCTGGTCACCCCCGGCATGCCGTTCATGGCGCTTTCGAGTGGATAGGTGACTGATTGCTCGACCTCCTCGGGCGCCAAGCCCTCGGCCTCGGTCATCAGGGTCACGGTGGGTCGGTTTAAATCTGGGAACACATCGACCGGCAATCTGGTCAGGCTGAACCCGCCATAGGCGATCAGCAGCAGCGCCAGGATGAGCACAAGAAGGCGGTTGTTGAGGCTCGCGGTGACCAGCGCGTTGAACAGCTTGCCCATCAGCGCACCTGGTTCAAAAGGTCAGCGCCCTGGACCACGATGCGCGACGCGGGTTTAATGCCGGCAAGCACAAGGGTATTGGCGCCGTCGAGCGGCTGGATACGCACCGGGCGCGGAACAAAACGTTCTGCCGAGACATGGTCCCACACCCCCGCACCCCCGTTGGGCAAGCGAATAATTGCCGAACGCGGCAGGGAAATGCCGCTAACCGGCACGCCGATCAGCACCATCACCGTCACCGGCGTGCCGATCGACAGGCCGGATGGCGGCGATTGAATGCGAAACACCATAGGGGTCGCGCCTTGACGCAGGCTCAACCCACGCCCGACCAAATCCAGTCGCAGTATTGCGCCATCGGCGAGCAACGCAGATGCGCGCCCCTGGGCGCCCGCCAGACCAGGGTCGAACCCGGTTGCCTCGACCCAAAGTCGGGCCGGATCGACAATTTCGAACAGGATGTCCTTGCCCTCGACAAACTGTCCGATGACCGCATTGGCAACCGCCACAATCCCACTGACCGGGGCGCGCAGTTCCTCCCGGCCCGCGACGCTGTGGACCAACGCGATGCGACGGGCGCGGGCGCCGGCAAGCTCGGCCCGCGCTTCATCAAGGTCTTTTCCTGCCACACTGCCGGTTAACGAGGCCAAGCGGGTGAGTTTCTGCTCGGCCAGTCGGATTTGCTGTTCGGTCTCAGCGAGCTGGGCTGCGACCGCACCGCGCCCCATGGCGCCGATGGCAGGCGCGATGACGGCGAGCAATTCGCCCGCCTGCACCCGCTTTCCGAGATGGGCAAGCCCGGTGTCGCCGGCCTCGATCCGTCCGGGCTGGCCCGACTGCACCCGGCCGGCGGTGGTGGGATCGGCAATGATCTGGCCGATGATCTCCACGGTGCGCGACGCGGCGACCTCCTGGCCCAACACGGTGCGCACCGCCAGAAGTCGCTGCGCGTCTTTGGGCATCACCACCGCGCCATCGGGCCGGCGGCGCGGTGCCTCATCGGCGAACGCAACGCCGCCGATCAGCAGTCCGACCGCGAGGGCGAAGGCGGCGATGACCAGCCGCCGACGACTTCCCGCCCGAGCGCCCAGCGTGATCAATCCTCCCAACAGGACCGCGAGTCCAAGCGCAACAGGCTCGGCACGACTGCCCAACCAGGCGCGGATGCGCTTTACCGGTGTTGCCGGCGCGGCGGCTTCTGTCTGCGGAATGTCGAGCGTGGCGGCGAGCAGATCGGTCGTGTCCTCGGCGATGACGGTGAAGCTGAGATCATGCTTGCCTGGATTGTTGAGCCATTTGGCACGCAACACGAAGCTGCCATCGGGTTGCGCTTCGGCATAGACCGGATCACCCCCGGCCGCGCTGACAGCGATTGTTGCCGCTGCGATGGTTTCGTTGGTGGCAAAGCGGTCGAGATAAATGGTCAATTGTCGGTCGGCGAGCACGGCAACAACTTCGAAATCATCCGATGCCGCCTCCGCCCGCGGCAGGCTGGGCCCGATAATAATCGGTTCGGGGTCATCATGGCCCTCATGGGCGGCAACCGGGGCGGGCATCGCTGCGAGCAGCAGGACCGCAGCAAGCCAGGCGACGGTCATGGCATCACCCCGTAGGCCTGATTGAGTTTGCCGACCGCGCTGGCACTGGCGATGTCGGCGCGAATGCTGGTGGCTTCGGCCTCATAGGCAAATGCCCGGGCGCGCAACACTGCTTCCAGCGAGACCTGTCCCGCCTGGTAGCTGCGTCCGACCAGCGCGCTTTGACGGGCGAGCGCCTGGCTGCGCGCGCGGGCAAGATCGTGCTGGATAAGGGCGTTGTCATAGCCGATCCGGGCCTTTTGCCGGGCGGCGTCCAGTTCGCGGGCTATTGTGTCATAACCGGCGGCGGCCTCGGTTAGTTCGGCCTGGGCCGCGGTCTGGCGCGGCCGGTTGCGGGCATCGGTTGCGAACGGAATACGCATTTCGACGCCGATGCTGTGGTTGTAGAAGCTGCCCAGCGCATCGCGGCTGCGGCGGGCAATGACGCCGATTTCCGGGCTGTCGCGAAGCTGAATGCCGGTCAGCGTCTGGTTGGCGCGAGCTACGGTGATCGCGCCCCTGGCTTCGCCAAGGCGGGGATCGTTCGCGTCAGCCGCTGCGGCGAGCGGTTCGCGCAAAGCTGTCGCCACCGGGGGCAGTCCGGTCAGGGTCTGAAACGCGAGCCGGTTCTGCTTCAGGGCGACCTGGCGATCCTGCAATTCGGCGTCGGCTGCAATCCGTTCAGCGCGGGCCAACAACAGGTCGGCTTCGGAGGCATCGCGGACGCGGGCGCGGCGGTCGACGTCGCCCTCGGTTGCGCGGGCGTCCCTCAAGCGCCGTTCGGCCAGTGCCAGCTCCGCCTGGGCGAGGGCAAAGTCTGCCAGCAAGTCGCGTACTTGCCCCGCAAGTTTCAGCCGGGTCGTGGCGACCTGGGTCGCAGCGCGGTCCGCTTCAGCATTGGCCAAGGCGCGGGCCGCGCTCCCTTCGCCAGGCAGCCAGATCGGGGTGCTGAGTCCAATTTGCAGCTCGCGCTGCTGGCGGTTGCGAATCAACTGGTCGGTCAGATAACTGCCGTTGAACACCGGCGCGCCGGGGGTAAGCCCATCGGCGGCCGTCTGACGGGCGGCGATTGCGTCGCGCCGCGCGGCAACGCTCGCTAGGTCGGGGGTACGGGAGGCGGCGGCCTCGACAAAGTCATGCAGGCTTTGGGACGCGGCGGGCGCGCCGCACACTGCCGTTGCCAGCAGCGCGCACACCAGCGCGCTGCCGAGGTTGCGGAATGATTGAAACATGGGAAACCCGATTGCAGCATAAGGTGAACGCCGACACGTCTGCGCAAGA
>JACMOQ010000591.1 GCA_014377905.1 Acetobacteraceae bacterium
CTGCATGGCGCATTTTCCGTCGCCGTCGGTCAGCCGCGTCAAGCGTTGGGGGGACGGCTTCCGCTGCGATCCGGTCGCGTAATGATCGGCGAAACCCTTAACGCCCTGCTCGCCGCCCCGCGCGCCGGTGGGCGTTTTCCATCACACCGATTTGCCTCGAAATACGTCACAAAACTTCACCAAACTTCAAAGCACTCAGAAAAGGCTCGATATTTATATTTTTTTTTCGATCACAGTTTCGTGAATTCGCTGATTAACGGCTTACGCCGGTATGCCATACCTGCCTATGGTGCCCAACATGGATAGGGTAGCCGCAAAGGGGGCCTCGGCATGCAGACATTGATTGTCACTGAGAGCGCGGCCCTGTTTGCGGCGGTGCGGACCGGGAATTCGATCGACACCAGGCCAAGGCCAAGTGTCTTCACTGAACTATTCAGTGAAACGGATTGCCTGGAGATGCTCACATTGTTGCAAAAGGGTTGGTCTTGTCGGGCGATTGCCGCCGCGCAAGGCGTTTCGGTGCCGACGGTCAAGGCGCGATTAATGCAGTTATACCGCCAAGCCGGACGCCACAAGCAACCGAACTTGCGTTGAATCCCCGCGCAATTGGATGTCGAACCGATTGCGGTACAACCATTGGGTCAAAAATCTGGTTGGGCCCTGCGCTCGGTCCGAGCAGAAAACATAGAGTTCAGGAAATCCATTGTTTTGATGAGCCGGCAGTAATTGTTTGGTTTGGGATGAATTGGAGGATTTTATGAATACTATCGTCATTTGGGCGAACTCTGCATTTATCGCCAACCTCATGATCCATCTGCCGGCCGAATTATGCGTTGCACCAAACCCGCCACGCACGCTTCGCGCCGGTGATGCAGCGTTGGTGCTGTCTATGCTCCGCGAAGGCCGTTCCTGCCGTGAAATCGCCACCAGAATTGGCGTCAACGTGCAAGCGGTAAAGTCCGGACTGGCCCAGCTTTATCGTGAAATCGGGGTTCGCCGCGGCGAACCTGTCCGGCATGCAATTCCCTATTCCGGCCCCGAACGCCGCAGTGCTGCGGCTTAATCGGCCCCAAGGTATTCCGCGAGCACCGCCTCCGCCGGTCCATCCGCACGCACCCGCCCCTGATCGAGCCATATCACCCTGGTGCACCAATCGCGTATTACCTCGGGCAGATGGCTGGACAGCACCAGGATTTCCGCCCCGCGCACCAGGTCCTCGAGCCGCGCCCGCGCCTTGTCAAGAAAATTGGCGTCCCCGGCGAGCAGCCATTCATCCATCAGCAACACCTGCGGCTTGATCGCGGTTGCCAGCCCGAAGCCGAGCCGCACCAACATGCCGGAGCTGTAAACCCGCATTGGCAGATCGAGAAAATCGTCCAACTCGGCGAACGTGGCGACATCATCCGCCAGCCGCGCAATTGCTGCCCGGTCCAAACGATTATACTGGCCGCGCAGGACGATATTCTCCCGCCCGGTGAGGTCGAGGTTCATCCCGAGATTGGGATCAAGCAGCGCATTGATACTGCCCACGACACGCAGTTTGCCGGCCACCGGCTCGTAAATCCCAGCCAGTGCGCGCAGCAACGTGGTCTTGCCGGCGCCGTTACGTCCAATCAGGCCGAGCCGATCGCCCGGTGCCAGGGAAAAGCTGACATCGCGCACCGCCTTGACCACGATCCGATGTCTGGCATCCGCGCTTAACCTGCCCGAAACCGAGGCGACGAGCCTTTTCTTCAGGCTGCGCGCATTGCCATGATAAAGCGGGAAATCAATGCTGACGCCGGAAAGTGCGATGCGGGCGGCCATAGATCTAAACCCAGAACGCGATGCGGCCGCGCACCCGCACAAACAGCGCCCAGGCGGCTGAACACAGCACGGCGGAAAAACAAATCGCCGAAACATAACTATCCCAGCGCGGCACGTCGCCCATGAGCGGGGCGCGCAGCACGTCGAGCACTGTGAAAAACGGGTTGAACGCCAGCAGCCATTGCCGATCGCCGAGCAGTTCGGGACGGAAAATCACTGCACTCACCATGAACGCCATCTGCAGCACCGATGTCGCGATCGGTGGAATATCGCGGAAGCGGGCACACAAGGCACCGAGCAGCATCGCTACCGCCAGCGCATCGGCAAGCCACAGCACCATCGCCGGCAAAGCCAGCACCGCCACCGGTCCCGGCCAGCGCCAGAGCACCAGATCGACTGCGATCACCACGACAATGTTGTGTGCCAGCACC
>JACMOQ010000592.1 GCA_014377905.1 Acetobacteraceae bacterium
AGGTCGCCATAGGTTGCGCCGCTGGTCAGCTTGCGCATAACCACGGCATTGTCAAAAAGCATCCGCAACCGGATGCTCGGGGGGGTGTTGTTTCCGGCGTAATTCATTCGAACCTCCTGTTGCCAACGCGATGAATGCGGCGACAACCGAAAGCTAGGCGGGAAGTTCAGGGCTTGGCAGCGTCGGAAATCACCTAGAGCGTGATCCGTTCAGGTTAAATCGATGGACACGCTCTAGAGTCGTGTTTTAACGATCATCTTTATCCGATCGAAAAGGCAAGCCGATCGGATGATGCTGTAGTGCCCCAAACCCAGCTTCCCCGAGAAAAGATAGTAGGAAGGGATTTGTAGCAACCGTGCCAACCTTTAACTGATAGAGCGGCACAGCAACGTAGGCTGGAATACGGCTCCGCATTCTTCATGCTGGCGGCAGGGAGGGGGGGAAGTACTACCCCCTCCCTCCGAAGATGATGCTTTACGCGCCAGGCACTGCCGATACCGCCAGCCGCGCAAGCTCCGGCAGGGATTTCACCCCGGTGCGCTTCATAATCTCGGCACGATGATTTTCGACCGTGCGCTGGCTGATGTTCAGATCGGCGGCGATGTTCTTGCTCGGGTGCCCCGCCAGCACCATCGTCATGATTTCCAGTTGGCGCGCGGTCAGGTTGGCAATGTGGCTGGCAGCTTCTTCCTGTCGAGCCACCAGCTTGCCGCTGTCGCGCGCCAGTTCCAGCGCGTGGGCAACGCTTGCCAGCAATTCCTCCCGGCCGACCGGCTTTTCGATGAAATCGATCGCCCCCGCCTGCATCGCGGCCACCACCATGGCGACATCGCTGTTTCCGGTGATCATAATCGCCGGCGGATGTTGCCCGTCGATGTTCACCCTGGCCAGCAACTCCAGCCCGCTCATGCCCGGCAGATAGGCGTCGACCAGCAAGCACGCGATCTAGCCCGGCTGATAGGCCGCCAAAAATGCTTCCGCCGATTGAAAAGTTTCGACCTTCTGGCCAACCTCCTCGAACACCAGCTGCATCGCATCGCAAATCCCGACATCGTCATCGATGACATAAATCGTCGCCGGTCCCACCGCCGCGATATCGCGCGCCGGCACGTCGCCCTGTTTGGGCAACACCTGACGGATGACCTTAATGAGTTCCTCGACCTTGATGGGTTTGTTGAGCTTCACGCAGTTTTGCGCCGGAATATCGCGCATCGTTTCGGCGGAGATGTCGCCGGTCAGAATGACCACCGGAATGGACCGCCGCAGCTTGGCGCGCAATTGTTCCGCCAAGGCAAGACCGTTTAGCCCAAGGGGCAGATTGAAATCGGTCAGCAGCAGATCGGGCCGCATCATCCCGCTATCCACCAGGGCGAGCGCTTCCTGCCCATTGCTTGCGATCGTTACATGATGCCCTTCGTCGCGGAGCAGCAGGTTCAGCAGTTCCAGCACCTCGGGATCGTCTTCCACCACCAAAATAACCCCGGAGCGATGCGGTGTTACCACCCTTTCGGCCTGGGCGCTGGCGTCGAGTGGCCTTAGCGGACCCCTGGCGTGCGGTTGGATGTCGATGCTGAACACCGATCCCCTGCCCATGATTGACCGGACCCGGATCTTGTGCCCGAGCAGATCGCCAAGCCGTTGGACGATCGACAGCCCCAACCCCAGCCCGCGGTTGCGCACCCGCGCACCGGCATCGATCTGGTGATATTCGGTAAAGATGGCGCCCAGTTCGCCGTCTGTGATGCCGATGCCGGTATCCCAGACCTCAATCGACAGGCGATCGCCGTGATGGCGGCAGCCAAGCAGGACTTTGCCGTTCCGTGTATATTTCAGCGCGTTGGAAACCAGGTTGCGGATCATCTGGCCAAGCATGTGTCTATCGCTGTGGATAATTTCGCCACACCGCACCATCCGCAACACCAGCCCCTGCGCGGTGGCAACGGGTTCGAATTCATGGACAAGATTTTGCAACAATTCGCCGATCGGAAAATCGGACAATTCCGGTTTGACATTGCCGCTGTCGATCTGGGTGATGTCGAGAAGTGAGTCGAGCATGCTGGACATCGCGATCGAGGTTTCGTCCAACCGGGCCAGCAAATCCAGCGCCTCGGCAGTCTTGCCATCCCGGATTTTCCGGCTTAGCACCCCCCGCATGAGGCTGAGAGATTGCAGCGGCTGGCGCAGATCGTGGCTGGCGGCGGCCAAAAAGCGCGACTTGGCAATGCTGGCCTGTTCGGCGTCGTGGCGGGCGGTATGCAGGGCCTCGGCCGTCCGGCGGGCTTCGGTGTTATCGACAAAAGTGATGACAACGCCCTCGACCTCGCC
Organism: Acetobacteraceae bacterium; assembly: GCA_014377905.1. Classification (GTDB taxonomy): domain Bacteria; phylum Pseudomonadota; class Alphaproteobacteria; order Acetobacterales; family Acetobacteraceae; genus CAITOL01. The sequence continues at coordinate 2,326 of JACMOQ010000592.1, forward strand.
ATCATCTGCGCGATAGGGCGTAATGCGACGAACATACCATAAATTGTTCGGTGCCGCGACCTCGCGTTCGATCACAGTGTGGTCAGTCAGAATTACCAGGGCATCGGGCAACAGATCGTTATCGATCGGGAGCGCCCTGAGGTCCGATAAGGGCCGGCCGATATCGCTCTGGATGATGCTGAATAGCGCCTTGGTGGCGGGGGTGAAGAAGCGAATACATAACTTCGCGTCGAGGAATATGGTGGCGAAATTGGTGCTGTTGAGTACATTTTGGAGATCGTTGGATGTTGTGCGCTGACGGGACAGGGCTTCGTAAAGCTGGGTGTTGAGCGCGGTGGTTTCCTCATTAATCGATTGCAGTTCTTCTTTCGATGTCAGCAATTCCTCATTGGTGGATTGCAGTTCTTCATTCAGCGACGATGCTTCGTCGTTCACCGCCTTTTGCTCGTCGCTGGAAATTTCCAACTCATGGATCGCTGCCTGCAAATCGGCACGCGTTGCCTCCAGCTCGTCTTCAAGCGCGGCATCGGCGTGGGTTTGGGGGGCGCCGCTGCTAACCGCCGAGGCGGGCGCTTGGACCGGGGCGTCGGGGAAGCATACCAACAGCAGGTCTTCGCCGTCATGCGCGACAGGCAGGACATCGACGCGATAATTCGGGGCGCTGCCATCAGCCTCGGGCACCCCGTCCGCGACCACGCGGCTATTGGTTTCGATCGCGCGTTGTATGGTTGATCGCAGCCGGGTTCGCATCCCTGGCAACACCATGGCGAACAGGTCCTGGGTGGGGTGCCCGGGGGAGACATGCACGAAGCGACCGATCCGGCCGACAGAAAACAGACATTCGTTCTTGCGATTGATCAGGATAGCGGCAGGTGTGTGGTTTTCGAGCACCAATCGCCGGCAAAGTTCAGCAAGTTCCGACTGGCGGGCGCCGGCGAGGCTTCGCGGTGGGCGCGGCAACGCGCGCTCGTCACGGCCAGTTATCCGGAAGCGGTGGTCGTTGACCCGCTGCTGGCCGACGTGACGGTAGATATGGGAGGCTTTTGAAAGACGCATGAACCGATCGTCCCGGTCGCTCACGGATTCTGCGTTGCCAAGCACCAATATGCCGTCCTTGCGCAGGGCAAAATGCAACAATCCGAATACCCGATCTTGTGCTTCGGGCAACAAATAGATCAGAAGGTTGCGGCAAAATACCATATCGAGGCGGGAAAACGGCGGATCGGTCAGCACATCCTGTACCGTGAATACGACCATCGCCCGGACTTCAGGTAGCACCCGGAAGGATTTGCCTTCCTTGATGAAAAAGCGCGCCAATCGCTCCGGCGAGACTTCCGACACGATGGTGGCGGGATACACCCCCTCCCGCGCAATGGCGATGGCTTCGGCGTCGAGATCGGACGCAAAAAATTGCACTTTGGGCATTTGGCCGCCTTTGGCCATATGTTCGCGGAACAGCATCACCAACGAGTAGGCTTCTTCCCCGGTGCTGCACCCGACCAGCCAGATGCGGATTGAGCGATCATTATTATGCGCTGCCACCAATTCCGGAATTATTTTGTCGGCCAACAACTGGAACACCGCCGGGTCGCGGAAAAAACAGGTCACGTTGATCAGCAGATCCTTTGATAGAAGGTCAAGCTCGGCGGGATCACGGGTGATCAGGTCGAGGTATTTTTCCATCGTTGCCGGCTGGGTGGCGGAAATCGTTATGCGTCGGGCGATCCGGCGTTCCAAGGTGCCGGGCTTGTAGTGGGTAAAATCATTCGGTGTGTTCTTGCGCAGCAACGATACAATTGCATTCAGGGCTGAGCTGGGCGCGGGCGCGGCGGCGGGCTTTTTGTCAATGTCGCCTGCCCTTCCCGCCTGGCGTGCGTTGGCGTGGTTGGCGAGCGCGGCGGGCATTGCTGCCACCGGCAGCACCAAATCCACTGCCCCGGTGGCGATCGCGTTACGGGGCATTCCATCATAGCCGGCTTCTTCCGGCTCCTGCGCAATCACCAGACCCGACTGCGACTTTACCAATTTCGCCCCAGCACCGCCATCGGTGCCGGTGCCGGACAGAATGATCGCGACTGACCGCGGGCCATACTCATGGCCCAGGGACTCAAAAAAGAAATCAATCGGCATCCGCGCGCCATGGCGGGCCAAAGGTGCGGACACCCGAAGCATGCCATTTTCGACTGCAAGATAGGTGTTGGGGGCAATGACATAAAGATGGTTGGGCTCCACCTTTTCCCCATTCCGGGCCTGACGAACAACTACTGTGCCGTGATCGGCCAGTATTTCGGCGATCATGCTGACGTGGACAGGGTCGAGATGCTGGATAAGCACGAACGCAATGCCCGATTGGGGCGACAAGGCGATAACCAACTTGCGGCATGCCTCCAGGCCACCAGCCGAGGCACCAATGCCGACGACCAGGAATTGATCGGCGCTGGTCGGTTGGGGGACATTTTGTGGCTTCTGGGACATGCCAACGAGACTTTCAGCTGCGATACGGGCAGGCCCGC
>JACMOQ010000593.1 GCA_014377905.1 Acetobacteraceae bacterium
CCGATCACGCCGAAATCGTCGCCGCCTTCACCGCCGCCCATCGCGCCCGCTTCGGCTTTGCCACCCCCGATCGCGCGCTGGTAGTGGAAACCGTCGCCGTTGAGGCGGTTGCACCGGGCGAGGCGATCATCGAGGCCGTGCTGGGTGCCCGCGCTGTCGGCGCGCCAGCCCCGGTTGACCAGACCCATATTTGGAGCGGCGGCGCCGATCACGCGACGCCGGTATTTGACCGCACCGAGCTTTTGGCCGGCGACCGCATCGCAGGCCCGGCGCTGATCCGCGAAGCCAACGCCACCACAGTGGTCGAACCCGGCTGGACTGCTGAGGTTACCGCGCTGAACCACATGATCCTGCGCCGCACTGAGGCACGACCGGCCTTGTTTGCCTCCGGCACCGACCGCGCCGACCCGGTGCTGCTCGAACTGTTCAACAATCTGTTCATGAACGTCGCCGAGCAAACCGGCGCAGTGCTGCAGAACACCTCGCAGAGCGTCAACATCAAGGAACGGCTGGATTTTTCCTGCGCGATCTTCGATGGCACCGGCGGGCTGGTCGCCAATGCGCCGCATGTCCCGGTCCATCTCGGCGCAATGGGCGAAAGCGTGCGCACCGTGTTGCGGGCGCGCGGCGCAACCTTGCGGCCCGGCGACGTCGTGGCGCTCAACAATCCCTATAACGGTGGCACCCATTTGCCGGATGTGACGGTGATCACCCCGGTGTTCGACGAAGCAGGGCAAGACATCCTGTTCTTCGTCGGCAACCGAGGCCACCACGCCGATATTGGCGGCATCACCCCAGGCTCGACCCCGCCGGCGTCGCACACGCTCGAAGAAGAAGGTGTGGTGATCGACGATTTCCTGCTGGTGGACCAGGGACATCTGCGCGAAGCCGCGTTCCGCGCCGTGCTCGCTGGCGCCAAATACCCCGCGCGCAGCCCGGATGTGAATGTCGCCGACATCAAGGCGCAGGTCGCGGCGAATGAAAAAGGCGTGCAGGAATTGCAACGTGTGGTCGGCCGTTATGGCTGGGATATGGTGCGCGCCTACATGCGCCACGTGATGGACAACGCGGAAGAAAGCGTGCGGCAGGTGATTTCGCGCATTGGCGATGGGCGTTTCGACTATACCATGGATGACGGCGCGCCGTTGCGGGTGGTGGTCAAGGTTGACCACATTGAACGCAGCGCGGTGGTCGATTTCACCGGCACCGGCGCCCAGCGCGGCAACAACTTCAATGCGCCGCCCGCGGTGACAAGGGCCGCTGTGCTCTATGTTTTCCGTTGCCTCGTGGGCACTGACATCCCGCTCAACGACGGCTGCCTCAAGCCGATCGAAATCATTATCCCGCCCGGCACCTTCCTGTCGCCGTTGCCCGGGGCCGCCGTGGTCGCTGGCAATACCGAGGTCAGCCAGGCGACCTGCAATGCCTTGTTCGGGGCACTGGGGGCGCTGGCATGCAGCCAGGCAACGATGAACAATTTCCTGTTTGGAGACGCTACAAGGCAATACTACGAAACCATCTGTGGCGGCACCGGCGCCGGCCCAGATTTCAACGGCACCGATGCGGTGCAAACCCATATGACCAACACGCGGATGACCGATCCGGAGATCCTCGAACTGCGTTACCCGGTGGTGCAGGAGGAATTTTCGATCCGGCGCGGGTCCGGCGGGATTGGGAAGTTCCACGGCGGCTGCGGGTCGCGGCGCCGCATCAGGTTCCTGGAACCGATGACGGCAGTGATTGTGTCCTCGCGGCGGAACGTTGCTCCCTTTGGGCTGGCCGGCGGTGCCGATGGGGCCGCCGGGCGGCAATGGGTGGACCGCGCGGACGGAACCACCCAAATTCTGACGGGCACTGATCAGGCCGAGCTGCTACCCGGAGACTGCTTCACGATCGAAACCCCTGGCGGCGGTGGATATGGTGCCGGCTAGCGTGAGCCGTTGCTTTACCGACCTCGGGGGACCAAATAGCCTCGCATGCCCGATCTGACAGCAATCGAGTCCGCCGATCTGGCCGCCGCACGCGCTGTGCTGGACGCGGAAGCCGCTGGGATTACCGCCCTGGCGGCAGCACTAGACCGCAGCTTCAGCGCGGCGGTTAGTGTGCTGCTCGCCGTTGCCGGCCGCGTTGTGGTGTCAGGAATGGGGAAGTCTGGCCATGTCGCCCGCAAGATTGCCGCCACCCTCGCCTCGACCGGCACCACCGCGCTTTACGTGCATCCGGCCGAGGCATCGCATGGCGATCTCGGGATGATCGCCGAGGGCGATGCCATCCTGGCATTGTCCAACTCCGGCGAAACAGCGGAACTTGCCGACCTGATCGGTTACGCAAGCCGCTTCGGCATCAAGCTGATCGCAATTACCGGTGGTGCCAACAGCAGCCTCGCCCAGGCCGCCGATGTGGCGCTGATCCTACCCGATGCGGCGGAAGCCTGCCCGATGGGCCTTACGCCCACCACCAGCACCACCATGCAAATCGCGCTCGGCGATGCGCTGGCGGTGGCGCTGCTGACGCGGCGTGGCTTTGGCCCCACCGATTTTCGTCGTTTCCACCCCGGCGGGAAGCTCGGCGCGCGGCTGCGGCGGACCCGTGATTTAATGCATACCGGCGATGAAATTCCGCTGGCGCCAGCCGCGACTGCGATGGCCGACGCGCTGGTGCTGATGACCGAAAAGCGCTTTGGCTGCCTGGGCGTGGTCGACGGGAATGGCGCACTGGTCGGAATATTGACCGATGGCGATCTACGCCGCGCCATGGCGCCCGACCTGCTGACCCGGAGCCTGGGCGCGGTGATGAACACCAGCCCGCGGAGCATTGGCCCGGACGCGCTGGCCGCTGAGGCGCTGCATGCGATGAACACCGCCCGCAACCCGTTTACCACCTTGTTCGTGGTGGATGCAGCGCGCCGACCGCTCGGCATTCTCCATATCCACGACCTGTTGCGCGCCGGATTGGCTTGAATGGCAGAATTGGGTTCACCCTATCCAGGCCATGACCGTCGCCGCGCCCTTTTTCTCCGGGCACGTCGCGCCGCGCCCAGCACGGCGCAGGCATTGCGCCGGCGCTGGCTGATCGGCTTGGCCAAGGGCGTGCTGCCGGTCGCGGCACTGGGCTTGCTGGCGCTGCTGACCCTCTGGTCGGAATTGACCAGCGATCTTGACCGTGCCCGCATCAGCTACCGTCGCCAGACCGTCGCGCAGGATGGCGGCACCTTGCGCAACCCGAGTTATACCGGCTTCGATGAGAACGGCAGCCCGTTTACCATTACCGCGAGCTCCGCCCGCCAGATCATGGCCGGCCCGCAACTGCCGGGCCGCACCGTTCTCACCACGCCGGCGGGCGACATTCATTTGGTCGGCGGCGCCTGGTTGATGGCGCAGTCCGATTATGGGGTCTATATGCAACGGGATGGGCAGCTGGACTTGTATGGCGAGGTCAGCTTGTACCGGGATGATGGCATTGAAATGCAAACCAGCGCGGTGACGATTGATCTTAAAGCAGCTGCGATGATCGGGCCCGAACAAGTGCATGTCCAAGGCCCGTTCGGCACACTCGACGCGCAAGGCTTCAGTGTCAGTGATCGTGGCATGGTGCTGCATTTCACTGGGCCGGGTCGGTTGGTGCTGGATGGAGCGGGGCGATGATGCGGGCATTGGCAATGATGATTTTCGCGGCAGTCACTCTGGCACAGCAGGCCGCAGCGCAGCCGATCGATCTGACCAAGGGCGGCGCGATCGAGCTGACTTGGCGCGACGAGTCGGAAATTCGCGATCAGGAAAAAACTGCGCCCGTCACCGGCGATGCACGGGCGGTGCGCGGCAATGTGACGGTGCTCGCAGACAAACTGGTGGCGCATTACCGCAAGAAAGCGGTCAACCCCAGCGAAGCCGCGACCGGCGGTAACGAAATCTACCGGCTTGAAGCGCATGGCCATGTCCGGATTGTGACCGCCACCGACGAAGCGGTTGGCGATGCCGCGGTCTACGACATTGATCAAGCAGTGCTGGTGATGACCGGGACGGGGCTGCGGCTGACCACGCCGCAGCAGGTTTTGACCGCGCGCGACAGCCTCGAATACTGGTCTGAAAAACGCATGGCGGTGGCGCGTGGGGCAGCGGTGGTGACGACCGCCGATGGCCGCCGGATCGCCGCCGATACCTTGGTGGGCTACACCGCGCCGCCGAAAGCGGATCGCCAGGTCACGCCCCAGGCGGATGCGCTGGCCGCATCGGGGGCGCTCGAACGGGTTGAGGCGTACGGCAACGTCGAAGTCCGCACCGCCGCCGATAATGGCCGTGCCGATCGTGGACTTTATATCGCGGCACTGGATTCCGCCTGGCTGCTGGGCAATGTCCGGCTTTCGGCGGGCAACGGCATGCAAATGAAGGTCGATGCGGCAGTGGCCAACAAGCAGACCGGCATCTTCCGCACCGTCAACCGGCCGGGCAACCGGGCGCAGGGCATGATCCCGCCGAGCATCGGCAAACCGCCTCCGGTTGCGGCCCCGGCGCCGGTTGACAAGCCCCCGGCCGCCGGGCCGGCGGCGACAAGCAAGTCGGCTCCGTGAACGATTCCCGCGTGCTGCTGCAAACTGGCGGCCTTACTGCCACCGGCGTCGGCAAAACCTATCGCAAGCGCCCGGTGGTCAGGAATGTCTCGTTGACCTTGCGGCGCGGTGAAGCCGTGGGCCTGCTTGGGCCTAACGGCGCCGGCAAGACCACAACCTTCTACATGATCGTTGGGCTGGTGCGTCCCGATACCGGTGCAATCACCCTTGATGGACATGACATCACGGGGCTGCCGATGTATCGACGCGCCAGGCTCGGCATCGGCTATCTGCCGCAGGAGGCCAGCGTGTTTCGCGGCCTGAACGTCGAGCAGAACATCATGGCAGCCCTTGAAGTGGTCGAACCCGATCGCGATCGACGTGACCAGATGCTCGATGAGTTGCTGGGAGAGTTCGGCATCCGCCATTTGCGCCACACTCCGTCGCTGGCGTTGTCGGGCGGGGAACGGCGCCGGGTCGAAATCGCTCGGGCCTTGGCGTCCCAGCCGAGTTATATTCTACTGGATGAGCCGTTGGCCGGCATTGATCCGATCGCGGTGGGTGAAATCCGTGATTTGGTGTCGCATTTGAAGGATCGCGGCATCGGCGTGCTGATCACCGACCATAATGTGCGCGAAACGCTTGAAATCATTGACCGCGCCTATATCATGCATGAAGGCCGGGTGCTGATGGAAGGCACCCCGGAGGAAGTCGTCGCCGACCAGGACGTGCGTCGATTCTACCTTGGCGAGCGGTTTAGTCGATAAATTCTACATCGGCCGTTCCACTTAGCACGATTCTTGCTTGCATCTTCAGCCCGGGCGCGCTGTTCTCTGCCGCAGGTGGTTTTTGCCACCCCTCGTGCAATCGGTGAGTCCAGAATTTATGGCGATCGGCCCCCGTCTCGACCTGCGCCAGTCACAATCGCTGGTGATGACGCCGCTGTTGCGCCAGGCGATCCAGCTGTTGCAGTTCAACAATATCGAGGTCGCCGCGTTTGTCGAGGAAGAACTCGAACGTAATCCGCTGCTCGAACGCGATGAAGGCTTCGATGCGCCGATCGGGGAGAGTCCAGACCGAGACCAACGTCTCGAATCGACGGCAACATCAGAAAATCAGGCCGACTCTACCTGGGATGAAGGCGGGCCGCCGCGTGATTCCGCCGACGCCGCATCGGCCGAAACTCTGTCGAGCAGCCAGGATTCGCCGCTCGATGCCGACGCGGCAGAAACCTACGATCCAGGCGGCGCTGGCGACGGGGCAAGCGCCCCCGGCGGCAGCCAGGCATTCGACGACGATGATCGCAGCATTGACGACTTTGCCGAGAAGGCCGCGACGCTGCGCGAGCACCTTGGCGAGCAACTGCGGCTGTCGTTCAACGATCCGGCTCAACGCCTGATCGGCGCCTACCTGATCGCGCTGCTTGAACCGAGCGGGCGGCTTTCGGCCGCACCCGCGGATTTGGCCAAGGCGCTTGGCACCACGCTTGAAGCGGTTGAAGCGGTGCGAACCCCGATGATGCGCTTTGACCCAACCGGCATGTTCGCCCGCGATCTGCGCGAATGTCTGGCGGCCCAGTTGGCGGAGAAAAATCGACTTGATCCGGCGATGGCGGCCATGATCGACAATCTCGACATGTTGGCCCGGCGCGACCTGAAAGGGTTGATGGCGGTGTGTGGCGTCGATGGCGCCGATATCGCTGACATGATCGCCGAAATCCGTCGGCTCGACCCCAAACCTGGCGCAACCTGGGATGCGACGCCGCCCGCGCCGGTGATCCCTGATGTGCTGATGCGGCCGTCGCCGTCCGAAGAAGGCGGCTGGCTATTGGAACTGAACCCCGAAACCATGCCGAGGGTGCTGGTCAATCAGGGCTTCACTGCCCAGGTGCTGACCCGGGCTGGCAAGGCTGGCAGCAAAGAAGACAAGATCTTCCTTGCCGAAAAACTCCATACCGCGACCTGGCTGGTTAAATCGCTGCAACAACGCGCTAACACCATCCTCAAGGTCTCGGCCGAGATCGTCCGCCGCCAGGAAGCTTTCTTCCGCTACGGGGTCAGCCACCTAAGGCCGCTGATATTGCGCGATATTTCCGAAGAGGTGGAATTACATGAAAGCACCGTGAGCCGGGTGACGTCGAACAAATACATCGCCACCCCACGCGGCATTTTCGAGCTGAAGTATTTTTTCACCACCGCCGTCGCCAGCAACTCCGGCGGCGAAAGCCACAGTGCCGAAGCAATCCGCCAGCGCATCAAGGTGATGGTGGCGGGAGAAGGTGCGGTGAATATTCTGTCAGATGACGCAATCGTAACCACATTGCGGCAGGAAGGCGTGGACATTGCCCGCCGGACCGTGGCCAAATACCGCGATGCGCTGCATATCCCAAGTTCGGTGCAGCGCAAACGGGAGAAGGCCGTACCGGCATAAGGGTGCCGGTCGGCGGTCCCGAACGCGAGAATGGGGAGTTTCCCATGCAGATCACGGTCTCGGGTAAACAGGTTGAATTATCAGACGCATTGCGGACCCGCGTGGAACAACACCTCACCACGATCACAGCGAAATATTTCTCTCACGCCCAGGAAGCCCAGGTCACGTTTGGACGGGCGCGAAGTTTTTTCACTTGCGACATCAGCGTCCATGCCGGCCGTGGCCTGACATTGCGATCTGAGGGCGAAGCAGCCGATGCGCATGGGGCGCTGGATGATGCGGCAGAACATATCGCCAAGCGGCTGCGGCGCTATCGACGGCGGGTGAACGATCACTCCCGCGACCAGGCCAATCGCGCCCGCCCCCAGGCAGCGCGCCAATACACGCTTCGCGAAGAAGATGATGTCGGTGCCGCGGACGGCGATGGTGCCACGGTGGTCGATCATGCCACCTATGCGACAGTGATCGCCGAAGTCGCCGCCGAAATCGCGACACTTTCAGTCTCGGATGCAGTGATGCGGATGGATCTCGCCGATGCGCCGGTGCTGATGTTTCGCAATACCACGAGTGGCGAATTGAACGTGGTCTACCGCCGCAGCGACGGCAATATCGGCTGGATTGACCCAGCATCCGCCACCTGAGCGAGGCACGGCGGAACCCCACCGGAGATCACTGGTTCCGCCCTGTTGCCCTGATCGCCTTCACACCCGATATAGTAGGAGAAATCACAAGCAAGACATCGATAGGCGATATGGCGAAAAACGACTGGGAAATCCCGAGAAACCTGCAACCTGACCCAACCGACTACGCCTACGACCTTGAAGGGGCGTTGCGTGCGGTAGTCGGCCTGCGGGCAAACGTGCCGTCCGATGCGTTCACCGCCAACACACTCGGCACCGAACGGGTCGGCAATGGCGTTGTGATCCGTGCCGACGGGCTGGTGCTGACCATCGGTTATCTGATCACCGAAGCGGAAACGGTTTGGCTGATCACCCATGATGGCCGGGCGGTGCAGGGCCATGCGCTGGCGTTCGACCAGATTAGCGGCTTTGGC
>JACMOQ010000594.1 GCA_014377905.1 Acetobacteraceae bacterium
GGCTGGGTTCACGTTCGCATAGGGGCTGGCACTTGCGGGGGCGAGGCTGGGCTGCGAGCATCGATGCAAAGCCCGGGAAATCACGCGATGACATCTTTATCGTCTGCCGATCTCACTGCCGCCGTCGATTCTGGGCGGCTGATGCGCCATCTCGAAGAGTTCGCCAAGCGCATCAAGCTCTCCGGGTCGGTCGAGGAACTCGCTTCGTTCCATTACCTGCAGGCGCAACTCGACGGAATCGGCTACGCGACACGGCTCATCCTGCACGACGCCTATATCAGCCTGCCCGTCTCGGCGCGGCTAGTGATGGCCGGCCTTGGGCCGCACTGCATCACCCATTCTTTTTCCAGGCCCTCCCCCGCGGGTGGGCTCGTCGCCGAGGTGATCGATCTTGGCGCTGGATCCCCGGCCGACTTCGCCTGCCATGACGTCACCGGCCGCATCCTGCTGCTCGACGGCATCGCCACCCCTGCGGTGAGCCTGCGCGCCACCGAGTCCGGGGCCGTCGGGCAGATCCATATCAGCCCCCACGAAGACCCGCACGAGATGTGCATCTCCCCGGTCTGGGGCAATCCGACGCCGGAGACGCGGCACAACCTGCCCGGCACCGTGGTGCTTTCCGTCGGCAAGAGTGATGGCGCCCGGTTGAAGGCCGCGCTGTCCGGCAACGCGGCGGTCACGGCCAGGCTGTCCGCCGAAGTTGATACCGGCTGGCGCAAGACCCCGATCCTGGAAGCCCAGCTGGCCCCTGACGGCGCACCGGATGATGTGCCCTTTGTCATGTTCTCGGGCCATCATGATACCTGGCATTACGGCGTGATGGATAACGGCAGCGCCAACGCAACGATGCTGGAAGTCGCGCGCATCGCGGCCAGTCGGCTCGGGGAATGGGCGCGCGGCCTGCGACTGTGCTTCTGGTCCGGCCATTCACATGGCCGCTACTCCGGCTCCACCTGGTATGCCGACACCCAATGGGATGACCTTAACCGCCGCTGCGTCGTCCATGTGAACGTCGACAGCACCGGCGGCATCGGCGCCACCGTGCTGTCGGACACGCCGTCTGCAGCCGAGCTGCGCGGGCTCGCTGCGGATGCGGTGTTGACACAAAGCGGGCAGACGCATGCCGGCCATCGCATGGCCCGGGCGGGCGATGAATCGTTCTGGGGCATCGGCATTCCCGCAATGTATATGGGCATGAGCGAGCAGCCCGCCGGCAGCACCATCAATCCGGCCGCCGGTGTGCTGGGCGGTGGCGGCGCACGACGCGGCGCCGGACTCGGCTGGTGGTGGCACACGCCGCACGACACCATCGACAAGATCGATCCGGATTACCTAGCCCGCGACACGCGCATCTACGTCCACACGATCTGGCGCCTGCTGAGCGAATCCCGCCTCCCCCTCGACTACACCGCGACGGCCGATGACCTGCTGGGCGAGTTGAACACGCTGCAAGCGACGCTTGGTGCGCGCTTTGATCTCACCGGCCTCATCACCCGCGCGGGGCAGCTTCATGACGCCGCAGCCGGCCTCGCCCTCCGCCCCGCGATGCAGGACGGCCAGGTCAACGCCGCCATGATGGCAATCGGTCGGGCGTTGGTCCCGCTCGACTACACCCGGGGCGACCGCTTCGATCATGACCCCGCGCTCGGTCTTGAGCCCTGGCCCGTGCTCGATGCGCTGCGCCACTTGGCAGACACCGCGCCAGAAAGCGACGACGCGAAGTTCGCCGAGGTCAGTGCCATCCGCGCCGCCAACCGGCTGCGCCACGCGCTCGACACCGCGTTGTCCGCCTGCGGGTGATCAGCTCCGGTCGCGCTGCCGGGGATCGAGGATAAGGCTCAACCGGTCTCCCACGAGGTTCACCGCCATCACGGTGAGGAATAGGGCGAGCCCCGGGAATATCATCGTCCACGGCGCATAGCGGACGTATTCCCGCCCGGCGTCCAGCATCGCCCCCCATTCCGGAGTCGGCGGCTGCGCGCCGAGGCCGAGGAAAGAAAGGGTGGCGGTGAACAACACGGCGCCGCCGAGATCGAGTGTCGCGATCACGATCAGGATCGGTGCGAGATTGGGGAGCAGATGCCTTAGCACGATGCGCCCATGTCCCGCACCGACGGAGCGTGCCGCCTCGACGAAATCCCGAGCCACAAGCGGCAGGGCCGCCGCCCTGGTGATTCGGGCGAAGCGCGGAATGCCCGAAATCCCAACCGCGAGCGCAGCGTTCAGCAGGCCCACCCCGAGCACCGCGACAATCAGGATGGCGAGAATGATCGAGGGAAAGCACAGCATCGCATCGATGACCCGGGCGCCGATGCGGTCGGTCCACCCCCCTGCATAGGCAATGACGATCCCGAGCAGCGAGCCGAACAAAAGGCTGATCGCCACCGTCGAAAGGCCCATTGCAAGCGAAAACCGCGCGCCGTAGATCACCCGGCTGAAAATGTCGCGCCCAAACAGGTCACAGCCGAACCAGTGTTCAGCGGTCATCGGGGCCAGACGCCGGCACTGGCTGGTGGCATTCCAGTCATACGGGGCCAGGTAAGGTGCCAGCACTGCGAGGCCAAGGATCACCACGATTACCACAGCGCCCGCCACAGCGCCGGGGGCGCCGAGCAACCGCGAGACGAACCACGGCCGGCGGGTGAGATTGGCCGCGTTCAACCCTGCACCCGTGGGTCGATGATGCCATAGGCGATGTCGATGGCGACGTTGATGAGCACATAGGCCGTGGTGGTCAGCACCACCACGCCCTGCACCACCGGGAAATCCTTCTCGAGCACGGCCAACACCAGCAAGCGCCCGATGCCGGGCCGCGCGAACACCGTCTCCGTCACCACCGCGCCGCCGATCAGCAGCGCGAACTGGATGCCGAGCAGGGTCAGCGGCGGGATCACTGCGTTGCGCATCGCGTGCTTGCCCACCACCCGCCACGCCGTCAGCCCCTTGGCACGGGCGGTGCGAATATAATCCTGCCCCATCACCTCGATGATGGCGTTGCGCGTCAGCCGAGCCAACCCGCCTGCGAGGAACAGGCCGAGCGAGATGCTGGGCAGGATCAGCGCGTCGAACCCGGTGCCGAGCACCGGCACCCAGCCAAGCCCGGTTGCAAAGACCTGGATCAACAGCATGCCGATCCAGAAGCTCGGCAGCGACAGCCCCACCAGGGCGGTCGTCATACACAATGTGTCGATCCAGCCGTTGGGCCAAACCCCTGCCACGATCCCAAGCGTCGCGCCGAGGAGCAGGCCAACAACAAACCCCCCCAGGGCCAGTTGCAGGGTGAAGGGGAATTCGGCCGCGATCAGCTGCGTCACGGGCTGGCGACTGCGGAAGCTGTCGCCGAAATCGCCGCGCGCGGCGTTGGATAGAAAGCTCACGTATTGCACGATGATCGGCCGGTCGACGCCAAGCTTGGCGCGCGCCGCCTCCATCGCAACGTCGCTGATCGGCGTGCCCTGCAACATCAGCAGCACCGGATCGCCCGGCACCAGCCGCATCGCGCCAAACACGAACGTCCAGGTGATGAGGAGCGTCGGGATCACGCCGATGAGCCGCCCGAGGATTGCCCGTATGCTCACCGCATCAATCCCCGTCCTTCATGCCTGCCGAATGCCGTCATCGCGCGATGACATACGAAACCGCTCGCCGGCACAAGGCGCAAAATAGCGATTGCGCCCCGGCCAAGCCGTCTGCAAACTCCGGCACCGCCAATACTGTGGAGTTCCGTCATGCCCGCCCGTAAGCCATCGATTTCTCGTCGTGCAGTCGTCGGCGGCATGCTCGCCGCGCCCATGCTCAACACCGGCGCCTCCGCTCAGGCCCCGCTGACCGTCACTTGGGGCGAAGACGACGCGACGCCGCGCACCTATGATCCGCGCGTCACCAGCTCGCGGCACGAATACCAGGTGATCGGCCAGATGTTCGACACGCTGATCGCCTCGGACGGCTCGAACAAGCTCTTCCCCGGCCTCGCCACCGCCTGGGAAGCAGCAGCGGATGGCAAATCCGTCACCCTGAAGCTGCGCACCGATGTCGGCTTCCATGACGGCACGCCGTTTGACGCCGAGGCAGTGAAATTCACCTTCGATACCATCGCCGACCCGAAAACCGCTTCTGAAGGCGCCGTCACGCAGCTTGGCCCCTATGACGGCTGCAAGGTGATCGACAGCCACACTATCCGCGTCGACTACAAGCAGCCGTTCGGCGCAGCCGTCGCGAGCTTCGCCGAAGGCACCCTGGCGCCGGTCTCGCCCACTGCCGTGAAGCGTATGGGCAACCAGGATTTCGCCCGCGCTCCGGTCGGGGCTGGCCCGTTCAAGTTCGTCTCTTGGGAACAGGGGCGCCAAGTGACACTGGAGCGATTCGACAAATACAATTGGGCGCCGGGCTACAACGCCAACAAGGGCCCGTCCTCAGTTCAGCGCATCATCAACCGCTTCATCCCCGACGCCTCTACCCGCGTCGCGGCGCTGGAGGCCGGCGAGATCGACATCTCCGACGTGACGCCGATTCTCGACATGAAGCGCCTCAAGGACACCAAGGGCTACGCTACCATGATCGGCAATGCCGCCGGCATCCCCTTCGGGCTTGAGCTCAACGGCAGCCGCGGCATCTTCGCCGATGTGCGGGTGCGCCGGGCGCTGCACATGGCGATCGACCGCAAGGCGCTGTGCGAAAACATTTTCTTCGGGCTGATCGAGCCGACCTACGGCGCGCTGTCGGCCAGCACGCCGGGCTACTGGGCGGGCTGCGAGGACATGTACAAATATGATCCCAAGGGCGCCGCTGCCCTGCTCGAACAAGCCGGATGGAAAATGGGGCCGGACGGCGTGCGCGTTAAGGATGGCCAGCGCCTGAGCGCCTTCTACGGCGCGCCCCCTCCGCTTGAGCCCGATACGGCTGTGGAAATCCAGGCGGTGGCCAAGCGGGTCGGCTTCGACCTCAAGGTCGAGACCATCACGTTTGCAAAGAACCAGCAGCTCGTCTTCGATAACGCCTTCGACATCCTGCCGGTGCGCTGGATCCAGGCCGATCCGATGTGCCTGGAGAACCTGTTTTCCTCGGCCAACATCCCGGCGCCGGGTAAGTATCGCTACAACTGGATGCAGTTGAATGACCCCAAACTCGACGCGCTGTTCGCTGAGGGCCGCGCGGTGACCGATCCGGCCAAGCGCAATGCGGTCTACGCCGACCCGCAGAAGATTATCATGGACAGTGCGCTGTGGCTCTCCATCCACAACCAGGTGCAGACAGTCGCCTATCGCGCCGACAAGAAGGGCTACCACTTCGCCCGTGCCAGCTGGGTTGCGCTGTTCTACGACGTAACGAAGGCCTGATTTCGAAACCCGGTGATCGCGACCCTTTCCCGATCACCGGGTTTGGATATACGCCCCGGCTTAGTGTGAGGCTCAGGCCGCCGCGCGAATTGCCGAAAGCAATCTTTCGTTACGCGCCGCGCGGTCAAGCCCGCCGGCTTGGGGCGCCATCACCTCGCCTAGCATCGCAAGCACCGCCGCATCGAGCCAAGGGCGCACGTCGTTGCCATCGTCGCGATGGATTCGCACGGCGCTGTCGAGCGGCGTGATGCGGATCGCTTGGTTGGTCCCGATCGCCTCGATTTCGACTTCGCCCAGGCCGGGCGCCGGAATGCTCGCTGGCAGGCATTTGGCGAGTTCAACGGTAACAACCACGTTCCCCGCACTGCGCAGCAGAATCACGGCGCTGTCGCGCTCGCCCCCGAACAAGGCACCGGCGTTGACGCGAACGGAGGGGAAACTGTCGGCAATCGCCGCGTTGATGAAACCGACGGCTTCGGGTGCGAGATCGTCCAGAACATCGCCGGGGCCGCGTGGCTGGCGGATGGCGATGTAGAGCGAGGTGAGAGCGCCAAATTCCGGGCCGGCGATGATGGCGAGCCCTCGGCGCGCCGCCTCGCCATGGGTCAGCTCGCCGCCGGGCAGCAGAGTGCCTCCGCCGCTCTCCGCGGCCGCGCGCAGTCCGGCGAGTTCAGCGCTGCCGCGCGCCGGTGACGGCGCACTAATGACTATCTTCCCCGCCCTGAGCGCCGCGGTGATCGCGGCAAGGCCGGCTTCGCCGGGCAGATCGATCAGAACGGCTGCGAGTTCCGGGTCGGTGGCGATGTCGCGCCAGTCACGCCCGGGCGAATCAATGACGCGGATGTCGCCGAATGGTGCGCCGTGCCCGCGAAGCGCCTGGGCGTGGTGTCCGGCGCCGATAATGCCCAGCGCAATCATGCCATTTCCCCCATGTCGATCGCGCGACCCTCATGGGCGGAGCGGATCGCTGCCAGCGTGATCGCCAGGGCTGCCCGCGCCTCGGCGGGTGGCATCACCAGCGCCCGGTCCCGCCGGATGGCATTGACCAGTTCGGCGAGTTCGCGCGCATAGGCCGGCAGACTATGCAGCAGCATCTCGTACTGCGCCGGGTATTCCGTGCCGCTGTCGGTGAACCGGGCAAGGCCGGTGAGGTCGTGGTCGCGCGCGCGGATGGCGCCCGAGGTGCCGTAGATGTCGAGTTGATGGAACGCGGGATAGCCCGGCGGCGTGTTGTTGAGCACCTCGGCCGAGCCGGTCGCGCCGCCCCGGAAGCGCACGGTGAGGCTGATGAAGTCGATCACCCCGACGTTCTCGGGGATGGTGACGTTGATCTCCGCCTGCACGCTTTCCGCCTCCTGGCCGCTGAACCAGCGCAGCAGGTCGGTCTCGTGCACGGCATTGATCATCGGCGCGCCGCCTGAGATTTGCGGATTGCCGGTCCAGTGCGCCGGCGTCCACCACACTTGCGGACGGCCGCGCGAGCGCCGCTCGTTCTCCCGCAGTAGCCGCACCGCGCCGATCTCGCCGCAGTCGATCGCCGCGCGGATTTCCATGTAGCGGCGGGTGAAGCGGCGGCTGTGGCCGATCAGCAGATGCACCCCGGCCGACGCGCAGGCATCGATCATCCGGTCGGCCTCGGCCAGGGTTCGCGCCAGCGGTTTTTCGCACAGCACATGCTTGCCCGCAGCGGCGGCGGCGGAAACCTGCTCGGCGTGCAGGTATTCCGGCGTTGCGACGATCACCGCCGCAATGTCCGGCCGTGCCAGCACCGCGCGGAAGTCGGTAGAGTGCGCCGCCCCCCAGGGCGCAGCGGCCGCCTCGGCCGCCTGCGCGTCAACATCGGCGGTCGCGCGCAATTCCACATGCTCACACAGCGCCGCGATCGCCGGCAGATGCGCGGAGCGGGCAATCCCGCCGCATCCGATCAAGCCGATCCCCATCCTGTCCATGCCAGTCTCCCACCTACAATCACCAGTATTGGCGGGATCGCGCGCCGAGGCCAGTGCCGCTACCCTTGCCCGGGCGGACCGGGGCGCTAGGATCGCCCGATCAAGCACGAGGAGACCGCCATGCACGCCCTTACCGGATACACCGATCGCTGGAGCGCGAAGCAGGGCAGTGCGATCCGCTTCATGGTCTCGAGCACCGACAACCGCCCCTTCACTTTGCGCTTCGTCCGCCACCTCTGCGCCGACCCCAACCCGGCCGGGCCGGGTTACGCCGAGGTCACGATGGCGAGCCCGCTCGACGGGACCCACGCCGGCATCGCCCAGTTCGCCCATCTCGGCAGTTTCGGCCACCTTGCCGCCCTGCCGGCCGACCTGCGTGGCGGCGTGCGCATCGCTGCGACGATTTGGCCAACGACGCCGGGCAATGGACGCCAAGGGCTGGTCGCCCTGCGCATTGGCGACTGGCACCTGGCGCTGACCATTGGCGCCGATGGCACGGCGGCGGCCGAGGCAACCGGGCCCGATGGCACCATGACCCGCGCCGCCGTGCCGCGCCGCCTGCATGTCCGCCGCTGGTATGACGTCGCTGCCGAACTGCGCCATGACGGGCATCTCACCGTCACCCAGACGCCCCATGCGCCGATCGCCGATGCGGGAACCGCCGAGGCCCTGGCCGCGCCGCCGCCAGCGGGTGAGGCGGAGATATTTCTTGCCGCCTTGCCCCCTGATGGCGACGCCCCGGCCAGCGCCCACTACAACGGCAAAATCGAGCGTCCCATCCTGCGCGGCCCAGCCGGCGCCTTGCTCGCCGCCTGGGATTTCGCGATCGGCATGGGCAGCCAGACTGCGACCGACACCGGCCCCTACGCCGCCCACGCCCGCCTCGTTAACCTGCCAACCCGGGCGATGACCGGTTCAACCTGGACCGGCGCAGTGCATGACTGGAAATCCGCCCCGGAGCAGTATGGCGCCATCCACTTCCATGACGATGACCAGGGCCCGCTGGGCTGGCGCGAAACCTTCGCCCTCGATGTTCCCGCGGACTGGCCGAGCGGACTCTACGCGGCGCATATCACGAACCAGGCGGGCGAGGACTACATCCCATTCGTCGTCCGCCCCGCAAAACCGCGAAGCGATGTGGTGCTGCTGGTGCCGACCTTCTCCTATCAGGTCTATGGCTGTTACGTCCGCCCCGGCCGTGGCGCCGAGATCTCCGCGCGGGCCGCGGCCTGGCGGGCACTGCCGGAAACGCCCGACATGAACACGCAATTCGGCCTGTCCTGCTACAATCACCACGCCGACGGCTCCGGCGTCGCGCTGATGACCCAGGCGCGCCCGATGCTTGACACGAGGCCGCGCCAGTTCGCCCTGATGGATCCGGTCGAGGGCGGTTCAGGCACCGCGCGCTGGGTCGCGGAGAGCTATATCGACCAGTGGCTACACACGATCGGCATGGACCACGACGTCATCACCGATCACGACCTGCACGATGAGGGGCTGGCGGCGCTCTCGCCTTATCGCGTGGTGATCGCCGGACAGCATCCGGAATACCATTCCGAGCGGATGATGCAGGCCTTCGAAGACCATCTAAAGATCGGCGGCCGGCTCATGTATCTCGGCGGCAACGGCTTTTACTGGCGCGCCGAACCCTCGGCCGATCAACCCGAGACGCTGGAGGTCCGCCGTGCTGAGGGCGGCATCCGTGTTTGGGAGGCGATGCCGGGCGAGAGCTATCATCAGTTCGGCGGTGGCTATGGCGGGCTTTGGCGACGCATCGGGCGCTCCAGCCACAAGCTGGTCGGCATCAGCTTCTCCACCCAGGGCCGCCATCTCGGCTTCCCCTACCATTTCATCGATGGCATGCAGGACGATCGCGTCGCCTTCATGCGCGACGGGCTCGACGTCACGTCAGGTGTTACGTTCGGCACCGCCGGCTACATGGGCGGCGGCGCTGCGGGCTTCGAACTCGACAGCGTTAATCTGAAATATGGCACGCCGCCGCACGCATTGGTGGTCGCCAAGGGCATCGTCATCCATCCAGACTATGCCTGGGTGAACGAAGATATGCTGGTCCATCGCCATCCCCTGCCTCAGCAAGACTGGTCCTGCGCTGACATGACGTTCTTTGAAACCCATGCCGGCGGCGCGGTATTCTCGGTCGGCTCCATGACCTATGTCGGCAGCCTCATGGTCAATGGCGGCGATACCGCACTGAGCCGGCTGACCGCCAACGTGGTCCGTCGCTTTGCCGATCCGGCACCGTTCGTGGTGCCCGACGTGTGATCCATGGGGCCGACATCGGTGATGCGCGCCGGGCTGGCGTGAGAGGCCCATCGCCGGCTCACGAAGCGATTGCCTCGACACGTCCCGCTCTGCTGGACGCTACAAGACACTATTATTTTAAATCAATAAGTTGAGTTTGTCTTGCAAGGTCCAGAAATGACACTTTGTAACCCTCTCACGGCGCTGCCAGGGGTTCGAAACCCCTAAGGGACGCCACCCGGTCGCAATCGGTCAGGTCTTCCCGGCGCATCCGTCACCAAGTTAACCGCTTATCGCCACCCAATCCGCAACGATGATCGCCAAGCTGGCGAGCACCAGCGCCAGCGCCGTGAAATCCCGGTTCCAGACGGTGGTGACGGTGACCGGATCGCTGTCCGCCCAGCGCGCGGTGGCAATCGCGCTGGCCGACATCGGCGTCATCCCGACACCAACCCCCCAGCCCAGCATGCACGCAAACGCCAGCACCGATGGCGCCACCCCGAGCGCCTGTGGATCAGGCACGGCGGCCCCGATCACCGCCACAATTGCAATCGGGTTTAACCCAAGCAATCCGGTCGCCAGCAGCAGCACCGGCACCAGCAGTGGGATTGCCAGCGGCGGCAGCCCGACCAGCCACGGCGCCACGCCACCCGCTGGCAAAGCCATGCCGAGCGCGACGCCGAGAAAGCCGCCCGCTGCCAACACGCCGGCCTCGCCGCGAAACCCAGGCAGGCCGGCATGGAATTCCACCAGAAGCGGCCAGACCCTCCCTTGTCTTTGCACCAAGCCCCAGACCAGTGCCACCGCCGGCACCGACGCCGTAACTCCGGTCGAAAGCCCAACCCCGAAGATTGTCCCGACGCCCCAGGCCAGCGCGCCCACCAATGCCACCAACCCGATCACCGCGACATGGATTGTCCAGCGTTCCCGGCTTGGCCGCGCGGTTTCGTCCACCATCGGCAAGCGCCCATCCAGCCAGACACCGATGGCCAGCATTAGCATGGCGACCACGAACCCGGCCGGCAGCAGGGGCAGCAAATTGGCCCCCGGCACCGCCGCCGACACCACCGCGGTCATGATATTCAGCGGCGACCAGCAATTCATCGTGCTAAAGCCGCAATAGGCCGCCAGCATCATCCGCCCGCGCGCCGTGGCA